>JBGPSX010000234.1:0-6445 GCA_041490325.1 Bryobacteraceae bacterium
ATTTTCACATGTCTATGAGTTCCCGTGGTTCAAGGATGCGTCCAATCATTTCCTGAAGACCGCGCTCGGCGGCTGGCAATTCGGAGGTATCTATGTCGCTCAGTCCGGAACTCCATACAACCTGATCGCCGGGACGAAAGCCGGAATCGCCGACCCTCTCTTGCTCGGTACCGCAGCGAATTCTCAGCGGCCGAATCTGGTTGGTCCGCTGAATGTCAATCTCTCGCCCAATCCGCAGGCGGACAACGCGCCACCCAACAAGGTGACCGGCTCGGGCCTCGCGCAACCTCTGGTAGGCCATTTCGGCACAATAGGCCGCAATGTGCTCCGCATCAACGGTCTGAACAATTTCGACTGGAACCTCGGCAAGACCTTCGCCATCACGGAGCGTTGGAAGGTGGAGTTACAGGCGCAAGCGTTCAACGTCTTCAACCACACTTCCTTTGCGCTGGTTAGCCTCAATGCTCGAAACATCGCGACGCCTCAGGTGTTCGGCTACTACGACGGCACGCAGAGTGAGTCTCGCAATATCCAGTTGAATCTTCGTTTGATCTGGTAGTAGTTGCTATCGCCCGGCCTGCAGCTTCTCTGTGGGCCGGGATCTCTTTCTCGTCACTTCCGCACCAATAGTCCAAACACCCGGTCGCGATAGTTTCTGCTCAGCGTTAACTGCCGGCCTGTGTTGAGCATCACGGTATAGTCACCCTCAGGATTCGGCTCAAAAGATTCGATCCGATCCACGTTGACCAGCATCGATCGATGGATACGCGCAAAGCGGCCTTGATCCAGAATCCCTTCCAGTTCCCGCATGGTTTTGCGAATCATGTGCTCGTGCTTCGCGCAGTGAAGAATCATGTAATTATCAGCCGCCTCGATCCAATCAATGGTCTCCTGGCGAATGAGCAATACCTTGCGCCGCTGCTTCACTGGAATGCACAGGCTCGATCGAGCGCCTGAGCGGAGGTAGCGTAGTATCTCCTTTACCGACGCGCTCTCCTCAGCCTGCCGCTCGGTTTGAAGCCGCTCGCGAATGCGTGCCAGCGTGCGCTGAAATCTGGTGCGGTCAAAGGGTTTGAGCAAATAGTCGATGGAGTTGAATTCGAACGCCCGCACCGCAAACTCCTGGTACGCGGTAACGAAAACCACTAGCGGAAGCGAGCCCGACGCCAGCTCCTCCAGCACTTGAAATCCATCTTTGCGCGGCATGCGGACGTCTAGAAACAGGACATCAACCGAGCCTGTGCGCACGGTCTCCAGCGCGTGTTCGCCGTCCTCGCACTCGCCGATCACTTCCATGTCGCGCTCGGAAGAAAGCAATCGGCGAATGGCACGGCGCGTGAGCGCCTCATCGTCAACTATCAATACTCGATAAGTTTTCATGCAGTCTAAACGGGATTTGAAGAACCACCCGGAACCCTCCGGTTTTGGCGTTTCCATACTGAAAACTCTGGTCCGCGCCGTAGTAACATTCCAATCTCTCGGCGACATTCTTGAGTCCGATGCCCGCCGGCTGGGAATCATCGCTGGCTGGTGGCGCGCCTGGACCGTTGTCGGCAATTTCAATGTTGAGTCTGCCGTTCTCGCGCGCGCAACGGATCTCGAGAATATCCTGGGAACGAAAGCCGTTCAGCCCGTGCCGGAAGGCATTCTCGATCAGAGGCTGCAGCAGCATCGGTGGAATGGCCGCATCCACCACCGCCGGATCCACGGACCAGCGCACTTGCAACCGATTGCGAAAACGCACATCCTGGACATCCACGTATTGATGCAGGAATCGCAATTCCTCCTGCAAAGGAATTTCCTGATCGCCCCGGCGTTGCAAAGTGGTTCGAAGCATGTCGCCCAGCAGAGCCAGCATGCGATCGGCGGCATCCGGATCTTCATGTACTAGTTGAGAAATGGATTGCAAGCTATTGAACAAAAAGTGCGGCTCGAGTTGCATCTGCAAGCTCTGCAGCCGAGCTTCGGCCAGCGACTTTGCCAAGCGTTCAGACTGCACCTCGGAATTTCTCCAGCGGTTCAGATAGGCGACCGCGTGATGCGCCGCCGCAATCAGCGTGTAATTCATGAATCCGAAGTCGATCGCGCCAAAGATCGAGAGCGCCACCCCCCGCCATGTTCTATTGGGAGGTGGAGGCCACACATACGGCGCAAAGACCGTGTCCCATACCCACTTCGTCACTACGGAAACAACCAGAGCGAACGCGACATGCAACAGCAGCCGGCGCCAGAAGAACGGCTTCCGCATTGGATATTTCGTCCATAGCCACCACACTAATGGAGTTGCCGCCGCCCAGACCCATCCGAACGTCAGTTCCGTGAGGATGATCATCGGAATCCGCGTCTTGCCGTTCGACAACAGCACGACGAGGCTCCCGCGCGTGGACATGACGAGACCGTATGCCGTCCAGCAGGCCAGGATGAGCAGCGCCTTCCGCATCGGAAACTTAAGGGTATTTTTCTTTGGCTGGAATGTCACTGCGTTTACCTGCATTCTGCCACGTTTCATTGCGCCTTGCCACATTGTGGCGCACGCACTCCTGCGTGCCGCGTTCACACTCGTGTGAACGCCAGTTCAGTCAGCGAAAGGTGATCTCTTCCAGGTGCGGCGTCGAATTGAACGAGTCCAGCGAAACGCGACCGCGGCTGAACACAAACTGAGTCAACGAACAATTTCGGATGCGCCAGTGCAGCTCGATCGCAAGCGGTTCGGGCGCGCGTAGCACCGTCTGCACGGCGATTCCAATCGGACCCCCGGAAGTGAACACGGCTACGCGGCGACTGGAACCGTCCGCGTCAAGAATGCCTTGCATGCCCCGCAGCACACGCGCGCGAAACGTCGCCCATGTTTCCAGACCAGTTGCTTCGAGCGTACCCGCGATCCATTGCGGCATCACCGTTTCAAACATGGCCTGCATGTGGCGATTGTCCGACGGCGGCGCGTACTCCGGATGCGCTCGCAGAATACTGTTCGCATCGTATTCGTTGAAGTCCGTCGAAGACTGAAATTCGTTGAAGCCAGCCAACTCGGCGGTCCGTGTGTGACGCTGCATCGTGCCGGTGTAGACTTCGTCGAAGCTGACACCGCGCGCTTTCCAAAACTCGCTCAGCAAGATGGCCTGCTGCTCTCCAACTGGAGATAGCCGGTCTGAATCCTTCTCAAGCGGACGAGCCTGGCCGTGTCGAACCAGGACCAGCGTGCTCATCGCGCCGAAGCGGATGCTCCGGCCTTGCCCAGCACGCGTTCCAGTTCCTGCCGTGCCAGCGCTTCCCGATGCACCTCGTCCGGACCGTCGGCCAACCGCAGCGTCCGCGAATTAGCCCAGGCCTCGGCGAGAAAAGTGTCCTGGCAGACGCCAGCGGCGCCGTGCGCTTGAATGGCGCGATCGAGCACCCGCAACGCGATGTTCGGAACGATGACCTTGATCATCGCGATCTCGCCGCGAGCTGCCTTGTTGCCCACCGTGTCCATCATGTAGGCCGCCTTCAGCACCAACAGCCGGGCCTGCTCGATTTCGATGCGCGACTCGGCAATGTCGGCTCGAATGCTGCCCTGCTCAGCGAGCTTCTTCCCGAACGCAACGCGCTTGTCCACGCGCCGGCACATGGTCTCGATCGCGCGCTCGGCTACGCCGATCAATCGCATGCAATGGTGAATGCGGCCGGGTCCCAGCCGCCCCTGCGCAATCTCAAACCCCCGGCCCTCTCCAAGCAGGATGTTGGAAGTGGGCACTCGAACATTCGTAAACGTGACTTCCCCGTGCCCGTGCGGAGCATGGTCGTAACCGAATACCTTCAGCATGCGCTCGACTTTTACGCCGGGCGTGTCCATCGGAACCAGAACCATGGACTGCTGCTTATGCTTCGACGCCGTAGGATCGGTCTTGCCCATTAAAATCGAGATCTTGCAGCGCGGATCGCCTGCTCCGGACGACCACCATTTACGTCCGTTGATTACATAGTGATCGCCGTCGCGGACAATGCTGCTCTCGATGTTGGTAGCGTCAGACGAAGCGACCCCGGGCTCGGTCATCGAAAAACACGACCGGATTTCGCCGTTGAGCAGCGGCTTCAGCCAGCGCGCCTGCTGCTCCGGCGAACCGTAACGCGCCAGCACTTCCATGTTCCCGGTATCGGGCGCCGAGCAATTGAAGACTTCCGCCGCCATCGGCGAACGGCCCATAATCTCGCACAGCGGCGCGTACTCGAGGTTGGTCAACCCGGCGCCATCCCCGCTCTCGGGCAAAAACAGATTCCACAGACCGGCGGCGCGCGCTTTCGGCTTTAACTCTTCGATCACTCGCGAGGGCTGCCAGCGGTCGCCATGATCGATCTCGTCATGATGGCGCTGTTCGTTCGGATAAACATGCTCGTCCATGAAAGCTCCCAGCTTCTGCTGCAGAGCCTTGACTTTGCCGGTGAAATCAAAATTCATGGCGGATCAGCGTCCCGTGAAGACCGGCGCGCGCTTTTCCACAAAGTGCGCTACGCCTTCCTTGAAGTCTTCGCATTGCAGACTGAGAAGCATTTCCTTCTCGGCCGTCTCGAAGGATTCGCCCAAAGTTTGGAACATCCCGTTGTAAACCTGCTCCTTAATGATTCGCAGCGATCGCGGACTGACGTTGGAGGCCAGCTCTTTGGCGTAGCCTTGCACACTCTCGAGAAAATGATCTTGCGGGAAGACCCGATTCACGAGGCCCATGCGCAAGGCTTCGTTCGCGTCTATCAAACGCGCAGAAAATAAGAGGTCCATGGCGTTGGCCGGCCCGATGAGACGCGGCAACATCCAGGCGATGCCGTATTCGGCGATCAGGCCGCGCCGTGCGAACGCCGTCCCAAAGCGGGCGCCGTCGGAGGCGAAGCGCAGATCGCAATAAAGGGAAAGGATGAATCCCAGTCCCACGGCGGGGCCGTTCACAGCGCCGATGATGGGCTTTGAAATGGATGGGAAGTACGAATACTTCTTCTGAAAATCCTGCCGCACGTTGGTGCGCTTGCCATTGTCGGTATTGCGCAGGAAGTTCTGCGGGTTTTGATAGTTCAGACCCTCCGTGGCAATGGAGCCCAACAGCGACATGTCGGCGCCGGAACAGAAACCCCGTCCCGCGCCTGTGAGGATAATAGCGCGCACACTTTCATCTTTTTCCGCATCGTAGATCGCCGCCGGAACTTCTCTTTCCATCGTGGAGGTCCACGCATTGAGCTTGTCCGGACGATTGAACGTGATGGTTGCGACGCGGTCCGCCACTTGATAGAGAATTTCCTGGTATGCCATGTTGTCTGGATTATATCAGCGCGGCGGCTTGTTGAAGCAGGTTGTGGACCCGCTTGTCGAAGTGGCGAAAGCGTTCATCCTGCGTCTGCCCGCGATGAAAACGCACGTAGATTTGCTGCAGCACCACCGCCAGCTTGAAGAACGCGAAGACCTCATAGTAATTGATACGCGAAAGATCGCGGCCAGTCTTTTCGGCGTAACGGCCGATCAACTCAGCGCGCGTGTACCATCCCAGCTGTGATGTAATCGACGCTTTGGCGCCACCCGGATCGCTCGGCTGCGACCAATAACAGAGTATCAGTCCCAGGTCCACCAGCGGATCGCCCACAGTCGCCATTTCCCAATCCAGCACGGCTTCGATGCGCCCGGGATCGGTCGCGTCCAGCATGACGTTATCGAGCTTGAAATCGTTATGCACCAGCGCAGGCGTCGGCGAAACAGGCAGGCCGTCCGTGAGCCATTGGATCACTCGATCCATCACCGGATTCTCTTCCGTCTTCGCGCGGTTCCAGCGTTCGAACCAGCCTCGGACCTGGCGCTCCAAAAATCCGGCGGGCTTGCCCAGCGAAGCCAGACCATGCTTCTCGATGTCGATGGAATGCAAATCCACCAGGCAATCGACGAATCCCCGGCTGACGCGCGCAGGGTAATCGGGGAAGGCGGCCAGTTCCTCCGGAATGCGGTCGCGCACCACGATCCCCCGGCGCCGTTCCATCAGGAAAAAGATAGCGCCGATGATGGATGTATCCTCGCACAAATGAAAAACCTCTGGCGCAGCTTCAAAATGTGGATGTACGGCTTTGAGAACCATGTACTCTCGCGCCATGTCATGCGCTTTGGGCGCCACGGGACCCAGCGGACCGCGCCGCAGAACGTACTCCCGCTCAGGCGTTCGCAGCAGATACGTGAGATTGGAATGCCCGCCAGGAAACTGTTCGAGCGTCAGGCTGGCAGCTCCCTCAATTTTGCCGTCCAAGTAGGCGGCCAAAGCCTGCTGGTTTAACTCTTCGCCACTTCGGACCGCCGCCGTATCAGCACTCATACTCAGTCGATATCATACGAGATGTAGCGTACGCACTCTTGCGTGCCGCGTTCGCACGAGTGCGAACGCGGCACGCATGAGTGCGTACGCTACAAGACCAGCATGCAGTCGCCGTAAGAATAAAACCG
>JBGPSX010000235.1:0-6419 GCA_041490325.1 Bryobacteraceae bacterium
AGTTGCATTCTTGGTGATCGCCATGAAAGTTACTTTTGTGATCTATATCAGACAGCTTGCTCGAGTCGCATTGCCAGCACGATCTGAACAGTGGCACAAACCGAAAAGACACCAGGCTATCGTTTCGGATACACTCTGAGATCGAAGCAGAACTAGCATCCCTATACGCACCACGGAAGAAAACCGTCTATCTTGCTGAGAGCGCGTCCGGATCCTCGACGCTCGGCGACACGGCGTCATGGACTAGCACTCGAACGCCTCTCAGCAATGCTGCTCGTGAGCAGGTCCGAGGCCAATAAAACCAGGGACTTCGTGTCCATCTTAGGGTTTCCCCCAACTCTTGTCACACTCCACGCGAACTGCACGCATTGCGGCCGTTCCAGCTAACCAATTGATAATCCAATGCCAAGTCTTCCGGCCGAGCTCCGGTTGGGAATTCGACGGCGCGTGTTCACGAGCAGTTCGTCCTAGTACTAGTTCTTCGCATCACGAGCCGCCGCTCTTCCTCGCGACTAATTCGGCGACGGCTCGCTGATGGCGCCACTCGCTGGGCTTGCCTTCGTAGTAGTGAAGAATGTCCCAATCCGTGAAATAGCTGCGCAACTCACCCGGATAGGCGCGAGTCGGCGTGCCGTTCGGCTGATCTGGATCGGTCAAATGCACGATGACGATCGCCAGACCGCCGGAGCGAACGCCGCACTGGATCTTTGGAATCAAGTCACGCTGCAGATAGTAACAATCCAGGATCAGATCGTACGCGTCATCACACCGAATCTCGAAGTCACCGCGTTCGAGATCAACGATCCTGGCATCGATGTGCAAGTCTCTGCCGCGGGCGCGGGCGTGTAACTGCTCGATGGCGAGCGGCGATCCGTCGACGGCGGTGACGCGCCAGCCTCGTTCGGCGAGATACAACGTATTTCGGCCCGGCCCGCATGCCAGATCGAGCGCTACGCCGGGAGTGAGCTCGCCGGCGAATTTCTCAACCAGCGGAGCGGGCGTTTCAAAGAGCTGCTCGCCTGCGCTGTAACGCTGATTCCAGTCTTCGAGACTCAATTCTCTTTGGCGCGCTTAGCCGCCGCTTTGAACACTTTCCGCAGGATTCGAACACCTCGATCGATCTCGGGCTCGGTGATAGTGTACGCCGGCAGCAACCGCAAAACGGTGTCGTGCGTGCAGTTGATGAGCAGGCCTTCTTCGAGTGCATCCAGCACAATTTGTTTGCCGGGAATGTTGAGTTGGATGCCTATCATGAGGCCCTGACCACGGACCTCTTGAATGAAGGAAAAGTGCCGCTGCAATTCGTCCAGCTTCATCCGGAAGTAGGCGCCGGCCTGCTGAATTTTCGGCAACAGCGGCTCGAGAATATCGAAGAACTCGAGCGCGACGCGGCAGGCCAGCGGTCCGCCGCCGAAGGTCGACCCATGCATCCCGGAGCCAATCGCCGCCGCCGCGCGGTCGTTCGCCACGATCACGCCCAGCGGTATTCCGCACGCCAGCGGCTTAGCCGCGACCATCACATCGGGCAGAACCACTGGATCTGCGAGCTGATAAGCGAAGTACTTGCCGGTCCGTCCGACGCCGCATTGAATTTCGTCGAAGACCAGCAGCGCATCATACCGGTCGGCCAGTTCGCGCGCCTTGCGGGCGTACTCGGTGGTCATGGGATTGATGCCGCCTTCACCCTGAATCCACTCGATCACAATGCCCGCTGTCCGGCTGCACACCATTTGCTCCAGCGCGACAATGTCGTTGGCGGGGACGAACTTCGCGCCCGGGAGAAGCGGCTCGAAATCCCTTCGATATTTTTCCTGGCCGGTGATAGAGAGCGCGCCGAACGTCCTTCCATGAAAAGAATTGTGGAGTGAAACGATCTCGTACTTCTCGGGATCGATCTTGCGGCCGTGTGCGCGGATCATTTTCATCGCGCCTTCCATCGACTCGGCGCCCGAATTACAGAAAAAGGTGCGGTGCAGGCCGCTCACTTTCGCCAGCCGCTCGGCCAGCGCGCCCTGATACTCGTGATAGTAGAGGTTCGAGGTGTGCAGCAGCAGCGCGGCCTGCTCGCGGATGATCTTAACCAGGCGGGGATGCGAATGGCCGAGCGCGTTCACGCCGATCCCAGTGAGTAAATCCAGATAGCGCTTCCCGTCCACGCCATAAACGTAGCTGCCTTTGCCGCGATGCAAAGCGATGGGGTAGCGCGCGTAGTTCTGCAGCAGATACTCGCTTTCAAGCGAGCGGATCCGATCGAGTATGCCGGTCTCGGTCGGAACCGGTGAAACGGTAGACATAGCATTCATGATAGCTTGGCGAAAGGAGCCTCCATGCGGTTCTGGATTGCGCTTTTTGCTTCGATCGCCACGGTCGCGAATGCCGCCGAGTTTCCCCCGCCCGCCATCGACCAACCTGCCGCGGCCAAGAAACAGACGGCCGTGCTCGCCGGAGGATGCTTCTGGGGCGTGGAAGCGATCTTCGATCAACTCAAGGGCGTTTCCAGCGTGGTTTCCGGTTTCGCGGGGGGAAGCAAGCTAACGGCGCAGTACGACATCGTGAGCACGGGCATGACCTCGCATGCCGAGTCGGTGAAGATCACTTACGATCCCTCCAAAATCTCCTACGGCCAACTGCTCCAGGTGTACTTTTCAGTGGCGCACGATCCCACTCAGCTCAATCGCCAAGGTCCTGACTCAGGCACGCAATACCGGTCGGCGATCTTTTATGCGAGTGACGAGCAGAAGCGCGTCGCCGAGGCCTACATCCAGCAGTTGAACGCGGCGAAGTTATTTCCACGCGCAATTGTGACGCAGGTGGTTCCACTCAACGGATTCTACGCAGCCGATGATTATCATCAGCATTTCATCGATCGTAATCCCGACAATCCTTACGTAATCCACAACGATCTTCCGAAACTGAAGCGACTGAAGCAGCAGTATCCCGAGTTATTGAAGCACCGCTAAAGAATGGCGGACGCGCTGGCGTACAACGTTCGCGGAAGCGGGCCCCCGGTGCTGTTGATCCAGGGTGTCGGCGTGCATGGCGGCGGATGGCTCCCGCAGGTGGACGGCCTAGCTAGCAGGTCGCTTTGAGTGCCTTTGGTTCGACAATCGTGGAATCGGGCGGAGCCAGCCCAGCGCCGCGCGGCTGACGGTGGAGCAGATGGCCGAAGATGCGCGTTCGTTGCTCGATCTTCAAGGCTGGGACTCAGCGCACGTCGTCGGACATTCGCTGGGAGGTTTGGTGGCGCAACACCTCGCTATCGTGTTTCGGGAGCGAGTGCGAAGCTTGTCGCTGTTGTGCACTTTCGCGCGGGGCAGCGATGCGGCTCCCATGACGCCGTGGATGATGTGGACCGGCCTGCGCACGCGAGTGGGAGCGCGGCGGTTGCGACGGAACGCATTTCTCGAAATCGTGACGCCGCCGGGATTATTGGCGGAAACCGATCGGGATGCGCTGGCCGAACGTCCGGCGCCCCTGTTCGGGCATGACCTGGCCGATCAGCCGGCAGTGGTCGCGAAACAGCTAGCGGCGATGCGCACCCACGACGCTACCGCGCGGCTCAGCGAGGTGTTAAATGTGCCAACACTGGTTGTGAGCGCGCAGCATGATCCCATCGCGCCGCCGAAACTCGGACGGGCGCTGGCGGCCGCGATTTCAGGCGCGCGGTATGTTGAGATCTCCGATGCGTCGCATGGGGTCCCGATTCATGCCGCCGAACGGGTGAATGAGTTGTTGATGGAACATTTGGCCGGCTGAAGCCGGCTGTGGACTTCATCAGTCTGCACTACTTTATGGATATGGTTACGCCGTCTTGACCCTTTGCCGGGCCGACTTGAACCTGGATTGGAATGCTCGGGCCAATCGGAGCATCTCGCGGGATTTCGACATTGACCTGCGCGATGCCCGCCGCGAGACCTGGCACTCCACCGGCGTAAATGATCCGCGCGGGCAGGCCACCGATCAGTACCGAAACCCGCAACGCCGGCAATGGCGGCAGGCCGCCTGCGAACAAGCCGTCCACGCCGGCTGGAATCGTTTGTCCTTCGCCGGTCAGATAAAAATAGACGATCGAACCGCGCGCGGCGGGACTGTCCGGGAAATTGAATGTATTGTCGGGATTGATCGCAACGATTTGCCCTTGACCGGCTGAACCGAATGTGAAGACTCCAGGATTGGCCGGCACGATCGGCAGCGTCACCGGCTGCGAGGCCGACCCTTGGTTCACGACGAACATCCGCGTGCTGCCGAGTCCGGCGATCCCATAAGGCACGAAGACCGTTAGCTGAGTGGGGCCGGCCAGCAACAATGGCGCAGCAATGCCGCCGAAAAATACCTCTGTATCTCCGAGTTTCGTAGGTAAACGCCCGCTCGCGTCGCGGCGCGCTACAAGATCGGAGGGACCGCCGAATCCGGAACCCTTGATCGAAAGGACTTCGCCCGGAGCGATGGGACCGGGGAGGAAACTTGCCAGGTTCCGAATGCCGGAAGCGTCCACCACCGGCGCGGATACTACGTTCAGCACGACCTGCACGGTTTTCGACGGCGCGTCCCCGGACGAGAGCGTGATCGTCGCGGCATAGTTCGAAGGCGAGAGTTTTTCCGGATGAGCAATCACAGTCAGATTTGCCGGGGTGTTGAACGTCGCAGGGCTGACTTCAAGCCACGGAATCCCAGGCGCTGATGCCGAAACCGAAACTTGCCTCCCGCTTGCCGTGACATAAAGAGGTTGCGACAGCGGCACAGGATCGCCCGGCCGGTAGTTGAAGGTCAACGTTGCAGGCGTCACGATCAGGCTCGGTGCGTCGAGGACGGTGAGACGCACAGGCAACAGAACTGATGCGTTGGCATTCGTGGCGGAGATCAGAAGCTGGGAGAAGTAGCTGCCTGCGTCTAATCCCGTGGGATTGACGGCAATCTCGAGGGTCGACGGCGCAACGTTGGAGCCGGTCTTGAAGGCGAGCCAGGGCGTATTAAAAACGTTGGAAACTGCAAAGGTCAGAAATGTTCCGTCCGTCACTGACACGTTTTGCGTCGCGGGCGTTGCACCGCCCTTCACATACGTAAACGTCAATGAAGACCGAGCAATGGTGAGCGTGTCGGGCTGCGCAAACAGGGACGCCGCGGCGCACGCGAAGAGGCACAGATGGATCCGAAAGCGTCTTGAAAACAAGCAGAACCGCCGCAGATCTATTCTACGGATTTTGTCACGGTCAAGGGAGAGACCTGCATGCTGTTTGTCCAGCGTACGTAGAGATAGCGAAGCAAGTACAACGAGCAACCCACCAGAACCGCCGCCACCGCGTTCACGACCAGCACGCCGGCTGCGGTAACCAGAAACGCCGCGGCGTCGAGACGGCGCATTTTGTGAAAGCGGCGCCAGGTGCTCCAGTCGAGCAGGCAGAAACCCATCCAGGCCGTCACGCCCGCCAGGGCTGCCAGTGGAATATGCGCGAGGTATCCGGAACCAAGCCCGACCAGCGCGAACAGGAAGACCGCGTGGACCAGATTCGAAAAACGCGTCACTCCGCCGCATCGAACGTTGGCGAGGCTGCGGGCGGGAATCCCCACGCTCATCGGCGCTCCGAAGATTCCGGCGCACAGGTTCGCAATCCCGTAGGCGCCCAGTTCCGCATCGGCATCGCTACGCTTTAAGTTTTTGTGACGTCCTCGAAAATGCTCCACCACGCGAGAGGTGAGCAGCAGGTTCACAGAGGTCACGAAAGCGAGCGCCAAGCCGGCAGGCAGCACCGTAGCGACATCCTGCGGGCTCCAAGAAAACCCCGCGAAGTCCGGCAGTCCCAAATGAAGCGAGCCCACTTCCGGTTCGTGAAGACGGAACAGCAGCGCGATCGCCCCCGACAGGGCAATTCCGACCAGTGGCGCAGGGATTCGCGGCGCCCAACGCGCACAAAGGGCCGCCGCGATAATCACGGTCACGCTAAGAATGATTGGAACCAGGCGGGCGGCGGGAATCCGCGACAAGGTTTCAAACAACTGCGCCATGGGACTGGCGGGTCCCGGCGCAGCGACGCCAAGAACTACGTGAAGCTGCGAAACAATCATGATGGCGCCGATGCCCGCGGAAAATCCCGCTACGACAGTGTGGGGCACTTTGCTGACATGCCTTCCCAACCGCAGGACACAGAACGCCATCATGAGCACGGAGGCAACGATGGATACTTTTGCAGCGCCGCCGATGCCCTGGCTGCGCACGGCGGCCGCGATGAATGGAACAGTTACGCTGGCCGTTCCACCAATGAGAACGGGGTTGCGTCCCAACAGCGCGGTGATCGGCGCCGTCAGTATCGAAGTCAATACGCCCAACACCGGCGGCAAGCCCATCAGTGCCGCCATGGCGAGGCCGTAGGGCAGCGCGATCAGCGCCGCGATTGCGCCGCCGCTACAATCCCCAGCAAACT
>JBGPSX010000236.1:0-6406 GCA_041490325.1 Bryobacteraceae bacterium
AGAAAATCGGGAATTGAGTGTACTGTCCCCAATTTCCCCCTGCTAGTCGTGGCGCAGGGCGATTACCGGATCCACTTTGATCGCTTTCAGGGCGGGGATGTAGCTGGCGGCTAGGGCGACGGTGAGAATCAATCCGGCGGTGACGACGAAGGTCAGCGGATCGGTGGCGTTCACACCGAAGAGCAGTTGAGAGATGATTCGCAGCAAGCCGAACGCGATGCAGAGGCCGATGGCGATGCCGATGGCGGCGAGCAGCGCTCCGTGTCCGACCACCATCTTGAGGACATCGGTCTTCTGCGCGCCCAGCGCCATGCGGACACCGAGTTCGTTGGTGCGCTGCGTTACTGAGTAGGCGATGACGCCGTACAGTCCGACGGCCGCGAGCACGAGCGCCACGGCCGCGAAGGCTCCCAGCAGCAGCGTGCGAAAACGCGGCTGCGCGAGCGAGCCCGCCACCAGATCCTCCATCGTTTTGACGTTGAAGACCGCGAGGTCGGCGTCAAGTCGTTGTATTTCGCTGCGCGTGGAGGCGATCATCGAGGCCGGGTCGGCATGCGTGCGCAGGACCAGCGTCATGGTGCCTTCGACGAAGCTCATCAGGGCCGGGGGGACTTGCAAGTAGTGGTAATACGTTTCGGGATTGATGGCGGCGTCGAGGCCGGTGTGTTTCACATCGCCAACGACGCCGACGATGGCGCACCAGATGCTGTCGTCGAAGCCGGCCTTGATGCGCTTGCCGATGGGACTTTCGTTGGGCCAATAGCGGCGCGCCAGCGTGCTATTGATTAACACAACGCCTGGCGTTTTCTCGCCGTCCGTCCGATCGAAGTACCGGCCTTCCATGAGGGGAACGCCGAGAGCTTTGAAATAATCCCCGCTGACGGCTCGGTACTTGGCGCGAGGCTGATCGGCGCTGGCCTCGACCGGACGATTCTCGATGGTGAAATTCAGGCTCGCATCGGCGCCGCTGAGGGGAAGGTTGCGGGCGATGCCGGCGTACTCGACGCCCGACATACTCTGCAGCCGCTCGATGAGTTGCTTGTAGAACAGCGCCACCTTCCATTCCGAGTAGCGAGTCTCGGGCAAAGTGAGTTGCATGGTGAGAACATGATCGGGGCGGAATCCGGGATTCACGTTCTGGAGAGAGATGAAGCTGCGGATCAGCAGTCCGGCGCCGGTCAGCAGTACCACGCAGGAGGCGATTTCCGAGACCACGAGAGCATTGCGTAAACGGGCGCGGCCCCGGCTTCCAGTGGTTCCTCGCCCGCTGGTCTTGAGAATTGAATTCAGATCCGAGCGCGTGCTGGAGAATGCCGGCGCGAGTCCGAAGACGATTCCGGTGAGTACGGAGATGAGAAAGGTGAAGATCAGCACGCGCCAGTCGATGGTGACCTCTTTCAGTCGCGGAAGATTGGCGGGGCCAAACTGGGCGAGGAGGGAAACGCTCCAGGCGGCGAGTACGAGTCCCAGAAGGCCGCCTGCGATGGCGAGCAGAACGCTTTCGGTGAGGAGTTGGCGCACCAGTCGAAAGGGGTTCGCGCCGAGCGCGGTACGGAGCGCGATTTCCTTTTCGCGAGTGCCCGCGCGGGCCAGCAGGAGATTCGCGACGTTGGCGCAGGCGATCAGGAGGACGAAGACTACGGCTGCGAGCAGAGTCCAGAGAGTCCGGCCGATGTCGCCTACCAGTTGATCGCGCAACGGAACGATCTTCACGGTCCAACCGGCGTTGGTATCGGGATACTGTTGTTCGATGCGGCTGGCGATGGAGCGCATCTCGCTGTGGGCCTGTTCCAGGCTGACGCCGGGCTTGAGATGGGCGATCACTCGCAAGGTGCGGAAGCCGCGCTGGTTGGAATTTTCCTCCTTCAAGTCGCGGACGTACGGCATCCATAGTTCGGAGGGCGTATCCAGCAATCGAAAATCAGGCGGCATCACGCCGACGATGGTGAAACTGGCGCCATCCACGATCACGTTCTTGCCGAGGATGGACGGGTCGCCACCGAAGCGGCGCTGCCACAGGCCGTGGCTAAGAATCGCGACCTGATTCCGGCCGAGACGTTCTTCGTCGGGAAAGAAGGCGCGGCCTCGCGCGGCTTTGGCGCCTAACAGTTCGAAGGCGCTGGGAGAAATTAGCGCGGTCTCGATTCGTTCCGGTAACGCGCCGCCTGTGAGAATCGAAGGCTGGGTACGAAGCGCGGCGATGCGATCGAAGACGTGGTTCTGTTCCACCCAGTCGCGATAGTCGGGAGGCGAAACTTGTTCTTCGAAGATTCGCTTGTCGGGCTTGGTTGACCAAACGACCACCAGTCGCGCGGGATCCTGGTACGGAAGAGGGCGCAGAAGGATGGCGCTGACGACGCTGAAGATGGCGCTGTTCGCGCCAATTCCCAAAGCGAGCGCTATCACGGCCACGAACGTCGATCCAGGATTCCTGATCAACATCCGCAGACCGTAGCGCAGATCTTTGAGGAGGGCGGTCATCCGTAAAGAGGGACACTCAATTGTAAACCGGCTGACTCTTGCGACTAGCCGGACTCTGGTGAAAAGGTTTTTATGGGCGCGGTAAGCTATTTGATGATCATGCCGCTTCGAAGATGGTTTTTGCCGTTGGTCATCGCTCCCGCGGTTTGGGCGCAGTCTGGCAGCGCGATACTTCGCTCGCCGGATGGACAGCTTGCTATTACGATTCACACCGTGCTGAACAAGCAGGCGGCGGCCTCGGGGCAGCTCGCGTATGAAGTCGCGTACAAGGGTAAGCCGCTAGTGGAATCGTCGTCGCTCACGTTGGACTTGCAAGGCATGCGTCCGCTGGGCGCGAATGTGCGAATCGTCGATCAGCAAACGTCATCGCACGATCAGATCTATCGGCTGGTGACCGGGAAGGTCAGTATGGCGCGCGATCACTACAATGCGCTTCGAGTGAATCTCGAGGAGACGGGCGCGCCAGGCCGCAAGCTGGCGATGGAGGCCAGGGCGTATGACGAGGCGGTGGCATTTCGGTACGTGGTTCCCGAGCAGGTATCTATGCGGGAATTCCGGCTGGCGAAGGAGGCGACGGAATTTCGAATCAGCAAGGACGCGATGACTTACTCGCTGGTGCTTCCCAACTACCGGTCAATGTACGAGAGCGAGTTCGTGAAGCTGCCGATCAGTGCATTTGCGAATCAAGGCGGCGTTGCGAGTACCGTGCTGATTGGTTTGCCGATGCTGCTGGAAGTGCCGGGCGTGGCGTGGATGGCGATCACCGAAGCCGACATGCGGGATTATTCTTCGATGTATCTGGTGAATACGTCGGCGAGTTGGGAGGGACATCGGTTCGAATCGCGGTTGTCGCCGGATCCCCACGAGCCGGAGATCGCGGTGACTGGGACGCTGCCGCATCATTCGCCGTGGCGCGTGCTGATGGTGGCGGATGAGCCGGGAAGGCTGATGGAGTCGAACGTGGTGACAAGTTTGAATCCTGAATCTGCGATTCAGGACACTTCGTGGATACGCGCGGGGCGTGCCACATGGGATTGGTGGAGCGGCAGCATCGGCGCGGATGGCAAGGGCGCGTTCACGACCGAGACGATGAAGTATTACGTGGATTTCGCCGCGGCGTCGGGTTTCGAATACATGCTGGTGGATGCGGGCTGGTCGTCACGCGACGACATCACGAAGATGAATGGACGCGTAGATATTCCAGAACTGGTGCGCTATGCGACGCCGAAGAACGTAAAGATTTGGATCTGGCTGCATTGGGCGGCGGTGGATCGGCAGATGGACGAAGCTTTTCCGCTGTATCAGAAATGGGGCGTGGCGGGCGTGAAAATCGACTTCATGTCGCGCGACGATCAGGGAATGATGCGCTGGTATTACCGCACGGCTGAACGCGCCGCTGAGCATCACATCATGGTGGACTTTCATGGCGCGACCAAGCCAACTGGCATGAATCGCACCTGGCCGAACGTGGTGGGTTATGAAGCGGTGCTGGGGATGGAGCAATCCAAAGCTGGGGCGCGTGACAATCCGGATCATCATGCCATGCTTCCTTTCACGCGCATGCTGGTGGGGCAGATGGATTACACACCGGGAGGATTCGATAACGTTACTAAGCCGGAATTTCAACCGCGCATGAACCAGCCGATGGTGATGGGCACGCGCGCGCATCAGCTCGCGATGTATGCGATCTATGAGTCGGCGTTCCAGATGGTGGCGGATCAGCCGGGGAATTATAAGGATCAACCGGCGTTTGAGTTTATCAAGGCGGCGCCGGCGACTTGGGACGAGATGAAAGTGGTGAATGGAGTGCCGGGCGAGTATGTGACGGTTGCGCGGCGGCACGGGGACGAGTGGTTTTTAGGAAGTCTGACGAACTGGTCGGCGCGGCAATTTGAGGTGGGGCTGGCGTTCTTGGGAAGTGGGAAATATAGCGCGGAAGTTTACGCTGACGCGGATGATGCGGATCGTTTGCCGAAGAATGTGCGGATTACTAAGGTGACCGTGGATCGGAATGGGCGGCTGAGTTTGAAGCTGGCGCCTGGGGGCGGGTGCGCGGTGCGTTTCGTTCCTCTCAAGCCCTAGGCGTAGTGATGGCGAGTTGCGGTCCAGGCTGCTTGGCCGTATTCGCCCATCGTTACTGTTCCGGTGATCGTGTCGCCTGCGACGGTTCCTGTGAAATCGTAGTTGATTGAGGTTCCCTGAAAGCGGTGGGAGCTGTGGAAGCGGACTTCGTTTCCGCTTAGGGAACCTTGCAGGTCGCCTTTCAGTGCCGGACTCAAGTGGCTGCCAACCAGAGCCGCCTCGTGTTGCTCCAGGATCAGAACGTGCTCGGATTGGCCGCGCGTGAATTCTACGTTTACTTTCCATTGTCCGGTTATGTTCGCGGAGGGTGCGGAAGCTTTCTCCGGAGCATTGAACTTTGGTGGCTTTGACAATAGCGCGTGGATCGCGTCGGCGGCGATTTTGTGGTCGCCGGGCATCATCATGTACGGCATGACCGTTAGCGAATTGGCGGTGGAGCCGGCAACAGTGATGCGGGGCGCGCCGTTCAATAACTCTCGCTCGAGTTGCTTGCCCGTGATGCCGAGAGCGTTTGGGTCCCATTGGATCCGCAGCGTGGGTGCGTGATTCGAAAGATCCACCGGCTGGCGCACTTCGCTGGTGACTCCTGAAATCGACTTGACGCGCGCGTCGATGTGGTTGAGCCAGGATTCCCACTCCGCCCATTCGGCCTTGTGATCGCGGTGCGTCCACATCTCGACCGCGGCCAGCATCCCCATGATTTCTTCCTTGCCGACTTTGAGCGATCTTCCAAAAGCGTGATGCGGCGCGCTGTTCAACCATGCGGCTTGCAGGAGATCCTTGGGGCCGAGCAGCAAGCCGGCGGCCTGGGGTCCGCGGATGCATTTGCCGCCGCTGTAGGCGACCATGGTTGCGCCGTGCTGTAGATGAATGTTGGGGATGGTTAAGAACTCGGCGGCCGCGTCCACCAGGACCGGCACATTTCGGGGACGCGTGATTGCGGTGACGACTTCGGTGCTCAGCGGTCCTTGTTCGGAGGGAGGCGAGGCGAGAATCAGCACTAGCGCGGTTTTCGGATTGATGGCGTGCTCGAGCTGCTCGGGTGTTTCCACTTCGACAATTTTGACGCCCAGCATGCGGGCGGCGTGATCGTACACATTGCGCGAATAGCGCGGCATGATGACTTCGTTCTTAAGGCCGGTGAGATCGGGGAGTTGCTGCATTTTCTCGGGGTCGGAGCCGGCGATGCAGGCGGCGGTGGCGTGCGTGATGGCGGCGGCGCATCCGGCAGTTACGATGCCCCAGTCGGCCTTGGTCAGTTCGGCGAGTCGCTTGCCGACGGCGTCCATCAACTCGTCGAGATGGACGTAGTGGCGCGAGGCTTCATCCATGGCGCGCTTTACTTCGGGCAGCGACTGCGAGCCGGTGATGATGGTGAAGGTTCCGCGGCAGTTGACGATCGGCTTGACGCCGATGGATTCGTACAGTGCTGGACCGATTTTCAATCCAGTAGCGGAGGGTTCGGCGGCGGCCCTGCCATGAGGGAGCAGGCCGAGCGCTGCCAGAATTCCACCGTTGCGGAAAAGGGTCCGGCGGCTGAGGCCGCGCAGGCGATCCATTTTCGTGGTCATTTTCACCAGCATACCGCCATACGAGGATACTGGTGCTCTGAGTCAACCCAAGTCTTTCGCTGTCTTCTTGCAAGGCTGTTTTTGCGTCACTATTACAAGTCGAAACGAAACGCCCACTCAAGTCACGGCATTGTTGGGATGTTCACACTAGTGTCCGGCTAGAAGTCGAGTAGATTCAGTTGGTTGGAAAATGAGGCGGATTTTTCTTGGGAGCCTTGATCGTCGAAGGCCCGCAGAATGGGCGTTTTCTCGAAAAGGGTGACGCTGAGAAC
>JBGPSX010000237.1:0-6397 GCA_041490325.1 Bryobacteraceae bacterium
GTTCCGCCCCAGCGTACTACGCGTTCGTCGAATCCAATGCCACGCAGCGAGCGGCGCAGCAGGTAATTCACGATTAAGGCAACCAGCGTGGCAATCAGGAGCGCCACCACCAGCGCAATCATTCCAGGCAGCAGGCCAGCAATCCCGGTGATCAACCTTTTGGTCGATTCATCCAAGGCCTCATGAACTTGATTCCACATAGATCACTCCTGTTCGTTCGTCATGGGTTGAAACGATCGGGCCAACGCCAGCGTGATTGCAGATACGATTTCTGAGCTTCGTAGGCCATACATAGCTTTTCAATTCTTTGATCCGCCTGGGCCGGTTCCGCCATTCGAACCTCGAGTGCATAAGACGCCACCCAGGCCAGATATAACGGAGTCATCGAACGCAGCAGGTGATCCCGGTTCATTACCCGCAGCCGGTGCGCCAGCGCAAAATCGTAGATGATGCGCACCCACAGTTCATCCGGCAAGCGGAACTGGTCCACTGCCGCCCGCGTGAGTTTCTTCAGTTCCAGCATCGTCGCCGGAGACAAAACCAGACCCCAGACTTCCTGCAGATTGCGGAACCCGAGCTGATAGGACGCGAGCATGGGGCTGGCATCCACTTCCGAGGCGGGCTCACTCACCGGGAAAGGATTTCCGAAACTGGGTACCGGCTGCGAGCCGCGAATCTTTTGCCAGAAAGGAGCGGTTCTCTCCATTCCAATAAAGATCGGCCCGAGTATCTGCGCCAGGTTGGAACTCAGATCGCCGGACTCTTTCAGTACCTGCCTCCGTCCCAGTTGCGCTTCACCAACCTGGAAACCTGCGGAGACTGCTTCCGCGATCATCCACGCCTGCAAACTTCCCAACGGCGCAATCGCGTTGGCTGGAATTTGGAGGCAGCGCTCGGCCATGCCGGCCGAAAAACCGAAATCAATCCCAAGCTGCCCGCGAATGCGTTTCCCATAGAGGGATCGGGTGAGCGGATAGACGATGCCGCTGTTGATCAGTCCTTCGAACTTGTCGTGCGCATAGGCGGGCGTCACCAGGTCAAAGTCCCGCAGTAAAACCGGCTCCGCAAGCCTTTGGAGCTTTTCAACAGACTCGACTTCGGTGTCGGCCAGCACCACCGCAGCTTTGGCGCCCAGCTTTCTACTGACGGCCAAAATTGAAAGATAGGTATCCGACGAACTCTGCGCGGGGGCTCGGAAACGGTCCGCCGGGAACAGTGGAAAGGGGAGCAGGCGCAGGTTTTCCTGCTCCGGTAAAATGTCTCCGTTGTTGCTCGCATCCCCGAAACCGGCCGCATCGCTGTGTGCGATCACAGCTTTGAAGTTCTCGGCTGCCATCGGAGCCAGCGCCGAGCGGACCACCGGGATCGCCGCGCGGAGCGCCGCCGCGCCGCTCAAGCCCGGAAGGCCAATCACCAAGGAAGCCGTGCCGATCTGATCGATCCGCTCCTTGGTCTCCTGCGGAATGGCGTCAAGTTCGACCACCGAGTCTCCTCGCTGTCTGTGTCAAGAAAATGCCGAAAAACCAAAACGATTATTTGAAACCGCTCCCTTTGGTCACGGCTCGGCTAGGGATTACTGCCGCTGGCTGAGCCGTGACCAAAGGGAGCGGTTTCAAATAATCATTTAGCGGGCAATTTTTTCACAGTTCCAAAAGGAAGCGGTGCGGCACCCCCTTTTATGGATGCATAGTCAGTATGCTCCGTAACGGAATTCCAACCCAAGCCGGGCGATTGTTCAACTCATAAAGCAGTTCATACAACACTTTGTCGAGCACGTAAGCGTCCAGCACTGCTTCGAACGCCTGGCGTTCGGGCGGCAGAAACGGCGCGTTACCCGCGCTTTCTCGATAGGCCCGCAGAAACTCGGCTGCCGTCGCGCGTTCCCACAAGTTGGCCCAGGGTGCAAGCTTGACGAAATCGTCCGGACGCCGCGCCGTGTAGTTCTGCAATCCGGCCCAGGCGGCGTAGCTGAAGGACCGCAACATGCCCGCCACATCCTTGAGCGGCGACTGTTTCGCGCGCCGCTCGGCCAGCGATCGCGCCGGCTCGCCTTCAAAATCGATGATTATGTAATCGCTCTTCACCCGCAGCACCTGGCCCAGGTGATAGTCGCCATGAATCCGCGTACGTCCCGCGCTAATCCCGCGCGTTTCGAGATCGCGAAACTTGCCTAGCAGTTGCCGGCGGCGGCTGAGCACCAGGCCGGCCTGCTCTACCGCGTCATCATGCAGCTTCGACAAGCTCTGCTTCAGCCCGTCGAACACGTGCGCGGCGTGCGCCTCCAGTTCGTTGGCTAACTGCCCCAGATCGGCGGCAGTCATTACTTCGACTCCGAATGCCGGATCGTCGCCGGGGCCAGTCAAAGCCAGATGCATCTCCGCCGTGCGGCGGCCCAGTCCTACCGCTGAATCCAGATAGAGTCCAAAATACTCCCGGGCAAGTTCGCTGGGTGGCGCTTCAGAAAGGTCCATCACCGATTTGTCCATCGCAAGCGCAGCTTCGGCCGGAAATGGAATAGGCGCGGCCTGCTCGAAAAAGCGCTGCAACTCGTCGAGCGTCCACTGCCAGCCGTCGCCCTGGTTCGGGACGAAACCCTGGAGCATCGCGAGAGTGGAGGACTCGGCTGCCTCGCGGGTGTACTCGATCGATCCACCGAAGGGAGGTATCCGCTCGAAGTGCGCCTTCTCAGTCAGGTACCGGCCGATCTCGCAGTCCGGATTCGGCCCCGCTTCCTGCCGGCGGAATATTTTCAGGACGAACCGGTCCCCGTAGAAGATCGACGAGTTGTTGTTCTCGGACGAACCGCGAACCACAGCCAGCGGCGCCTCCTCTGATCCCAGTGTCTCAGGGAAAGCGGCCCTGGGAATTCCCCGGATGAGTCCACGGCGCGTGCGCAATTGGCGCTTACCGGAAACGATGCCGAGGAGTGCGGTGCAAGCGTGGTCATCGAGCAATCCATCGTGCAGCACGCCCTGCTGCTCGCCCGAGGAAATTCTTTGGAGCACGGCATTCGGCGTAGCTTTTCGCAATTCCTCCGCCTCGCTACCGAATCGCATGGCCAGCGGTACGAAGTATGTCTCCTTCAGGCCGGTTTCATATTTGACATCCAACAACGCAACCACCGCCCCAGACTCCTCCAATGCTGCCCAGTCTACGATCGACACATCCGCGATGGTCTGCGCCCGGCCTCTGAACCAGTGTTGTTTCTGAAGATATCCCGGGAGAATTTGCTCCAACTCGTGCCGCGCCACGCCTTCCAGCAGGCTGTCCCATCCGGCCGCGACGTTCAAGACGGGCTCGGCTTCTTCAGACGGCTCTCCCTGGGGAATCTCGATCGGCTGAGGCGTTCCGTGCAGCTCGAACCAAAGGAAGCCATAAGGCGCCAGTGTCAGCGAGTAAGGCCGGTCGACGATGGGAGGAAACTCCACGCATCCCAACATCTCCACCGGTCTCATTCCCTGGAACGAGGAAAGATCCAGTTCCAACGGCTGGGCGAAACGAGACAGATTCGCCACGCACAGGATCCGCTCGTCGCGATCCTTGCGCAGATAGGCCAGCACCTTGGTGTTCGCAGGACTCAAGAATTCCAAGGACCCACGCCCGAAGACTCGAAACAGCTTACGCAGCGCGATCATGTTGCGCATCCAGTTGAGCATCGAGGATGAGTCGCTGTGCTGCGCTTCCACATTGATCGCCTCGTAGCCGTAGATCGGGTCCATGATTACGGGACTAAACAACTTCGCCGGATTCGCCCGCGAGAAACCGCCGTTGCGATCCGCGCTCCACTGCATCGGAGTGCGCACGCCGTTCCGGTCGCCGAGGTAGATGTTGTCTCCCATGGCCAGCTCGTCGCCGTAATAAATGATGGGCGTTCCAGGGAAGGAAAACAGCAGGCTGTTCAGCAGTTCCATGCGCCGGCTGTTGTTGTCCATCAGAGGCGCGAGCCGGCGCCGGATGCCAACATTGATACGCATCCGCGGGTCGGCGCTGTAAGCCAGGTACATGTAATCGCGTTCTTCATCGCTCACCATTTCAAGCGTCAGCTCGTCATGATTCCGCAGGAACAAGCCCCACTGGCAGTTGGGCGGGATCTCGGGCGTCTGCGCCATGATGTCGGTGATGGGCAGGCGATCCTCCAGCCGCAGTCCCATGAAGATGCGCGGCATCAGGGGGAAGTGGAACGCCATGTGGCACTCGTCGCCATCTCCGAAGTACGGCCGGACGTCGGTGGGCCACTGGTTGGCCTCCGCGAGAATCAACCGGTTCGCGTAGCCATCGTCCATCGCGCGCCGCAGTGCTTTGATGAGCTGGTGCGTTTCGGGGAGATTCTCGCAATTCGTTCCGTCGCGCTCCACCAGGTAAGGAATGGCGTCCAACCGCAGCGCGTCAACGCCCAGATCCAGCCAATACCGCATTACGCTCACGATTTCCGCCAATACCGCCGGATTGTCGAAGTTCAAATCCGGCTGGTGCGAGAAAAACCGGTGCCAGAAGTACGCCTTGGCTACCGGATCCCAGGTCCAATTCGACTTTTCGGTGTCGGTGAAGATGATGCGCGCGTCGCGATATTTCTGATCCGTATCGCTCCACACGTAGAACTCGCGCTCGGGCGAGCCCGGCGGAGCCTGCCGCGCCGCCTGAAACCAGGGATGCTGGTCGGAAGTGTGGTTCACCACCAGCTCGATCATGACCTGCATTCCGCACTCATGCGCCGCGTTGAGAAACGCCTGGAAGTCCTCCATCGTGCCGTAGATCGGATGCACGCTGAGGTAGTCGGCGATATCGTATCCGTCGTCGCGCAGCGGAGACGGGAAGAAAGGCAGCAGCCATAAGCAGGTCACTCCCAGATCCTGCAGGTAATCCAGCTTCTGCATGAGCCCGGCGAAGTCTCCGATGCCGTCGTTGTTGCCATCGAAGAAAGCGCGAACGTGCAACTCGTAGATGATCGCGTCTTTGTACCAGAGGGGATCGGCGGCGCTTCCGGTGTTTCTCATCCTTGACCTCGGTCCTCCAGCCTCCGTGCGGCGCGCCAACTGGATAGTTGCCGGAGCGTAGGAGTGGAATTGCAGAGGAACGGCATGTCGTTCGAATCGCAGCGGCGCCCCGGAAGCTCATCGCGCTGCGCTGGGCAGAAACGCTGGTCCGTCGCTTTTTGACGCGTCTGGTTCGCGACCTCCGCCTAACGATGGGAGAAAAACGCGCCGGTAGTAACTTCTCATTCAGCTTAACAAAGGTGGACCGAGATCGCTCACGTCGCGACGGAACCAGGTACGCGTATAAAATAGAAAGTTTGGTTTGCAATCAAGTTCGTGGAGGAACTGTATGTCGTTGAGGCCGGTTCTTGTGGCGTTGCTGATGGCCGGCGCCGCGCTGTCACAGCCAGAGAAGAAGACCGCTCCACCGCCTGACTTCAAAGCCGAGACACAAAAGCTCCTGGATGCCTGGGCAACCCTCGATCCCAGCAACGCCGAACAGTTTTACGCGAAGGATGCCGGCAATGTGTACTACGATGTTGCGCCCATGAAGTACACCGGCTGGAAAGCCTACGCGGAAGGAGCACCCAAGGCTCTGCACTTCGCGCAATACCAGTCTGCGAAATTCACCGTGAATCCGGACTTCCGTTCCCACCTGCGGGGCAGCTTCGCCTGGACCACGTACACATTTCAGGCTGAGTTCGTTCGCAAGGACGGCAGTAAGGAGCCGCTGGCTGGACGCGCAACCGATCTGTGGGAAAAACGTGGCGACCTGTGGCTGATTGTGCACGAGCACGTCTCGGTGCCACTGGGCGCTCCCGAGCCACCGCCGAAAAAGAAGAAGTAGCCGGCGTCAGGGCTGCGTGATCGTGATCGGCAGCGGTACGGGATGCCCATCACCGTCCACTACGTGCACAGGCTCGAAGGAAAGCGGCGTCACCTTCATGGTCTTGCCATCGATCTCGACCACCAGGAAGTGATTCTCCTGGGCCCAGGCTCGCATGTTGGCGCCCTTCATCTTCACCTCGACATTGCCGCGCCGTAATTCCCCGCCCGCTCCGCTCACGACGAAGGAGATTCCGGCACTGGCCTGATTCGTCTCACTGACCTGGAAATTGTGCTCGTGTCCGTTGAATACCACCTTGACGCCCGAAGCGGCGAACAGCCTCTGCCAGTGCCGCAACTGCTCCAGGCTGGCAGGGTGCTCGGGACCGGCGGTAAACATCGGGTGATGAAAAAAAGGAATGACCCATAGCGGGTGCGGCTTAGAAAATTCGGCCGGTATCCAGTGGAACTGCGGGCTGTCCTCGAGGTAAGCGGCACGCGACGGACCACTCTCGGTGTTTCTGGTGCTGTCTAACGCGTAGAACTGCGCCAGGTCGCCAAACGTGAAATTGTAGTAGCGCGCCGGCTTGTTCTGCGGA
>JBGPSX010000238.1:0-6369 GCA_041490325.1 Bryobacteraceae bacterium
AACATCACTCGATCCAGCGTAGCCATTGTTCTTCGCGAATGTGCTCGCGCGAGGTCAATCCTCCAGGTAGTGTCGCTGGGAATTCGTGAGTGTTGCAAATCAAAACAGTCAGGAGCAATGCATGGCTCTGTTTTATACCTGCATTCATTCGGATGCGGATGAAAATACGCGTTCCACCGATTGCGCCGCGGGTCCGGCTCCGTGACCGTCGACGTCAGGAAAGGCGCCTGCGTCGCGTGTTGGAAATGATCGAATCAGAACCATCCCGTTCGGTTGCGGGAGTTAGCGCTGGAAGTGCGCTTGAGCCCGGCTCATCTGCAACGCTTGTTCAAGCAACAGACCGGAGTGCAAATCGGTGGCTTGGTCGCCGAGAACCGGCTCCGGAAAGCGGCTGAGTTGCTCTCAGCCAGCAACATGTCGATCAAAGAGATAGCGCATGCGGTTGGATACAAACATCATTCTAATTTTGTGCGCGCTTTCCACCGGCGGCTCGCCCTGGCTCCGCACAACGCCGCTGTGGGGCGTCGGGCAACGCATTTTCTTCCTGCACGACGGCCGGACCACCGACCTGCTGCAAGCCATCCTCGCGCACGACAGTCCCGGATCGGAAGCCAGCAAAGTGGTTGCGGCGTTCAAAAACCTCACAACCCGGCAACAGCAGGACATCTTGAATTTCCTCCGTTCCTTGTGATAGCTACGCTCAGCCCGGGATTCTTTGGAGTCCCGGGCAGTTCTTGTCTCAGTCTGTACTGGCGATAATAAACCCAGGAGTCCGCACGTGCTGCATATCACCAACGGCGAGTCTGTTTCGATTTCTGAAACGGGTCTATCTGGACGCGTCGTCTTCTGGAACGATACTTTGCACGATGGGCCCGTTCCTCACGGCTTGCCACTACAGGAGTTGAGCAGAGTCCGGGAACGCTTCATTGCGGATTTCTTCAAGCTGGAGCATTCTGCGGTTTCGTTCGCGGAGAGGGATGCCGCGATCGCAAGTTTCCGGGATCACGAAGAAGTGGTGCTGTGGTTCGAGCACGATTTGTACGATCAGCTTCAGCTCATACAAGTCCTGGGCTGGTTCTCGGAGCGGAAGCTGGGGTCCACCAAGCTCACGATGGTCTCGACCGATTCCTATCTAGGGCCAATGAAGCCGGAGGGTTTTGCGCGTCTGTTCGAAACGCGGCATCGCGTCACCGAGGCTGAGCTTCAAACGGCAGCCAGCGCCTGGGACGCATTCACCCTTCCGGTGCCAATGCGGCTCGAAGCGCTGCTGGATGCCGACACGGCGGCGCTGCCGTTTCTCCGGGATGCACTGTTGCGTTATCTACAACAGTGCCCTGCCCTGGGCTCCGGTCTTTCCAGAACTGAGGAGCGAATCCTGCGGCTGGCCGAGTCCGGCATTCATGAGTTTGCTGCATTATTCGCCGCGGAGCAAAAGCTCGAAGATCGTGTCTGGTTGGGCGACGCTACGTTTCAGCGATACTTGAACGGCCTCGAGACGGCGCGCCTTCCGTCGCTGATGTCAACCAACGATGAATATGACATTACTCCTTTCGGCCGGGAGGTCCTTCAGGGGCGAGAAGATCATGTGCTGCGGAATGGCATCAACCGCTGGCTGGGTGGAGTGCATCTCTGCGACGGAGCGCCCCTGTGGCGTTGGGATGAAGCGGAAAAAAGGATTCGTCCCTGATCGCGCTAGCCACTTCGCAGAACTTGCCCGAACTGACTGCAAGCGATCGAGCATTGCAGGCGGCGCTCGAGGAGAACGGAACTACAGCCTGCGCCGCTATTTGGTCATCGGGCGAGATCGACTGGTCCAACTTCGACGCGGTCGTCATACGCAGTTGTTGGGACTATCACGTCCGCGTCGACGAATTTCTGCGATGGATCGATCATCTCGAGAGCACGGGCGTTCGCCTGATGAACTCGGAATCCTTGATCCGATGGAACGCCGACAAACGCTATCTTCGCGAGCTTGAGGCAAAAGGGATTGCGATTCCCGGCACGGTTTGGCTCGAAGACGGCGACGAAGTTGAGTTGAGCGAAATATGC
The DNA here is from genome assembly GCA_041490325.1 of Bryobacteraceae bacterium. GTDB lineage: Bacteria > Acidobacteriota > Terriglobia > Bryobacterales > Bryobacteraceae > Palsa-89. Next base: position 2,050 of record JBGPSX010000238.1, read on the forward strand.
CGCGCGCAAGACTGGCAGAGGCCCGTGGTCAAGCCGCTTATTTCTGCCAGCGCATATCGCACGGAGCGCGGGAACGCCGGCTTGGTTCGAGGTCCGATGATGATTCAGCAGTACCTGCCTGCGATCGAGCAGGAAGGCGAATGGTCCCTGCTGTATTTCGCCGGAACTTTCAGTCATGCAGTTAGAAAGATGCCCCGCGCGGGCGACTTCCGCGTTCAGGGCGAACTCGGCGGCACCGCGGAACTGGCCGACCCACCGGTGGAAATTCGGCGCGTCGCGGACCAGACCATGGGCGCGATTTCCGAACAGCCGGTGTTTGCACGCGTCGACATGGTTCGGGAGCGTGGCACGGTTTGTCTGATGGAGATTGAACTCATCGAGCCGGACCTGTTTCTGCCGCTTGCTCCCGGCGCTGCTCAGCGATTGGCTTCGGCGATACGCTCCGCTCTTCGAGGTTGGTGAAGGCGGGCCAACCGCTCCTTTTAGTCGCGGCTCGGATTCGACGCAGACTCTGACCCGTAGTTCTGACCGAAGGAAGCGTATTTTTCGGATTCGACGAAAACAGGGAACACTTCTAACCGAGACCAAAGGGAGCGGTTTTTCAAGACAGCTTTTCAGCATTCTGCTTCTGCGTGACTCTGGAAATTGCGCGGACCAATTTTCGATAGGGCATTTCCGCCAGACTTCGGCATCCGATCCACTCGCCATCGCTCCAGGTTGAGTAGTGCCAGCGGGCGAGCAATGCGAGATGTTCCTGCTGGTCTGAGAGAGGCGCGGGAGTTTCCTCCACCGAGGCCACAAGTTCTCGAAGGCGCGCATCGAGAGAAACCAGCGACGTGAGTGAAAAGTGCACTGGCGCCTGCCACGAACCCTGGCACACGAACCAGAGCAGAACACTATCGGGCGCGGTGGACGGAGCTACCGCCACTCCATAGCGTCGCTCTATGTCGCCCACCAGGTCGTCGCGCAGCCCCAGCACTTCCTCGATCTGTTCGAGCCGTTTATGCTGCCGGGCAGCCTCTTCGAAATTCATCTCGTCGCTCAGACGGTCGCGCGCAGCGGCGGAAACGTGGACGAGCGCCGCTCCGTTGCCAGCCAGAAATTCTTCAACTCGATGGACCTCGCTCATGTATTCCTCGCGAGTGACCGCCTGTTGGCAGGGCCGCAGACACTTGCTCATCTCGCCGTAGATGCAGCCGGGGTGTTGCGGGCTGGGCTCCAGATTTTCCTGACAGCGGCGCATCTGAAACAGATCCAGGAACTGGTTTTCGAACAACTCGGCCGATCCACGCGTTCGAAAAGGTCCGTAGTAGAGCGCCCGGCCACTGCTCAGGCGCGACGTCACTTGCGTGCGGGGAAACTCGTTGGCGAGAATCAACCGGACATAGGCGGGCATCCTGAGTTTCACAAGGCGCAGGTAGTCATCCGGAAAGTGCCGCTTCGAAAGCGCGTAGTGCAAAAGCATCGACTCGAAGCTGGACGCCGTAAGCCAGTATTCGACGCGCGTGACCACATCGCGCAGGTTGAGCGAGCGGCTGGCAGATTCGACCGGTTTCAAGATGCGCAGCAGCCTGCGTTTCAACATGCTAGTTTTGGCGAGATAGGAGGATCGATCACCGGCCCAAACCAAGAACACGGCATCACTGTTCGGCAGATTGGCGATCGCGGCATCCAACTCACCGACGTCGATCACTGCGGGCGTGGGGACCGTCATCCTTTTCTAGTTCCAGTGTGTCACCATGAAAGCACACCTCCCCGGGGCCGCTGAAGTTTAGGAACAAAGGAACTGAAACAGTAAAGCCAAAGACTAAGAGGATGCCGAACTTACTTAAACCGCTCCTTACAGTCACGGCTCAGAATGCGGGCCTTACGTTAACAGCCGGTTACCGAAACCTACTCAGGCGCTAATCTTCTCAATGGATTTTGTCGAGCAACTCAAATCCTCCGTCGATATCGTCAAGACGATCGGAGAATACGTTCGCCTGAAACGGGTCGGCAGCACGCCGCGGCACATGGGGCTGTGCCCGTTCCACACCGAAAAGACGCCATCCTTCTCCGTTCATGCTGGTCATCAGTTTTTTAAGTGCTTCGGCTGCGGCGTGGGCGGCGACGTTCTGAAGTTCGTGATGGAGATCGAGCGCATCACCTTCTTTGAAGCGCTTAAACTTCTGGCGGAACGCAACGGCATCGCCATGCCGAAGCGCGAGTTCTCCGATCCTGATGCGAAACTGCGCGGCGCCTTGATAGAGATGCACGAAATTGCTGCCGGGTTGTTCCACTCCAACCTGAATGGACCCGGCGGCAAGGAAGCCCGCCAATACCTGGAAGGCCGCGGCGTGGATGCTGAACAGATCACCGAGTTTGGACTGGGAGTAGCGGATCCTGGCGGCCAGCAGTTGTTCCGTCGATTTGAATCGCGCTTTGCCGCGGATCAGTTGGATCCCTCCGGACTGGTGATGAAGCGACAGGACGGCAGCGGATACTTCGACCGGTTCCGCGGCCGGCTGATGTTTCCGATCCACAACGAATCGGGCAAGGTGATCGGCTTCGGCGGGCGCGCGCTGCGTGCAGGCGAAGAGCCCAAGTATCTCAACTCGCCTGAAACTGTGCTGTATCGCAAGAGCTACGTGCTTTACAATCTGCATCGTGCCAAGGATGCCGTTCGCAAGGCCGATTACTCGGTGCTGGTGGAAGGCTACATGGACGTCATCGGAGTTTATTCGGCGGGCGTTCATAATGTTGTCGCCAGCTGCGGCACGGCGCTCACCAACACGCAGGTCCGGGCGCTCAAGCGCCACTCGGACAATATTGTGGTGAACTTCGATCCTGACGCCGCGGGCGCGAACGCGGCGGAGCGTTCCATCCAGATGCTTCTGGATGAGGGCATGCGCGTGCGCGTACTGGAGCTCGAGGGCGGCCTGGATCCGGACGAGTACGTGAAGCAAGCCGGGGCCGAGACCTATCGAAAGCGGCTCGAAAAAGCTCCCGCTTATTTTCACTGGCTGGCGGATCGCGCCCGCAAGAAATTTGACATGCGAACAGTGGAAGGCAAGATGCAGGGCTTCAAATTCGTCGCGCCGGCCATCCAGCGCATCTCCGACCGCCTGGAGCGGTTCGCTGTAGCCAACGACGTGGCGGACTATCTGGGAGTCGAAGAAAAGCTGGTTCGGGATCATTTCAGCAAAGGTTCGGCCGAGCGAAAGCCTCAGTCACGCGGCCCGGAAGTCCCCCCCTACGAGCGGCTTTTGCTCAATTCGCTGCTGGCCAGCGCAGGCGCCCGAATGGAAGTCATCCCGCATTTGCGCGACATGCCCGTGGTGGACCGATTCGTAACAAAGCAAGTGTTTAAGGCCATATTCGCGATGCATGGCGATGGGACCCCGTTTCGCTTCGCGGACCTGGAAGGACGCCTTTCGGAGGCCGACCGGGACCTATTGTCCTCAGTGGTTTTCGCCGATGAAGTGCTAGAGGAGGATAGGGCCCAGGAACAGGCATTGGCTTGTCTGCGGAGCCTGAAGGCGCAGGACCCGAAATCGGAGGTGGCTAGCCTGCGCGCCCAAATCAAAGCGGCGGAACGCGAGGGGAATCTTCAGGAGGTTATGCGGCTCGCCGAAGAACTGGATCGACGGTCTCGCAGTGCAAGCGCCAGCCATTTGTGATGGCCTTTGCGTCAGGAGAGCTTGGTGTACACTAAAGTGAATCAGGGCCCGGGCATTGCAGGTTAGCGGGGTTCCAGTGGCAACAGAAGAAAAGTTTGGTCGGCTGAAACAACTCATGGAAGTCGGCAAAGAAAAAGGGTTCGTCCTCTACGACGAAGTGAACGAATTGCTCGCGGAAGAGTTCGCCGCTGGCCGCGAGTTCGAAGATTTGCTCACGGATCTCGACAGCGCGGGCGTGGAGATCCTGGAAGAGCCCAAGCTCGACTTCGAGAAGAAAGACGACGCCGAGGATTTCGGCGACCTCGAGCTGGCCACCGACGTTGGCGACAAAACCAACGATCCGGTGCGCATGTACCTGCGCGAAATGGGTACGGTTCCCCTGCTCACGCGCGAAGGTGAAATCGAGCTGGCCAAGCGCAACGAACGCGGGCAATGGGCCGTCCGCAAGGCGCTCTCCCGGTCGCCGCTGGTCATCCGCGAAATCATTCAACTCAGCGAAGACCTGCAGCGTGGCTCGAACTCGGTGCGCGACATTCTGGTGCTGCCGGAGTTCGTGATCAGCGATGAAGACTTCACCGCTCAGCACGAGGATCTGGTGGGCCGGATCGCCGAGATCGAAAAATACTACAAGAAGAGCCAACAGTACCGGCAAAAGCTGCAG
>JBGPSX010000239.1:0-6344 GCA_041490325.1 Bryobacteraceae bacterium
CGGTACGCGCGTCATCGTCAGCGGCGCCAGCACGCTCGATGACATGCAGTTGACCGCCGACGGAAAGACCATGATCTATTCCGGCCAAAGCGGCTCCGCTCCAACTGAGATTTATCGGGCTACGTCGGCAGGCGGCACGCCCGTAGCGCTGACGCATCTCAATGACGGGCTCTTATCCGGCCTTGCGTTGACTCCACTGGAAGAATTCTGGGTGGAAGGCGCGGAGAAGGCTCGCGTGCAGAGTTTCGTGGTCAAACCACCGAATTTTCAGCCAAATCAAAAATACCCTGTTCTGCTTTTGGTCCATGGCGGACCGGAAGGCGAGTGGGGCGAGGCCTGGTCTTACCGGTGGAACGCGCAAGTGTTCGCCTCCGCCGGATATCTGGTCGTAATGCCAAATCCACGAGGCTCATACGGCTATGGACAGAAATTCACAGAAGAGATCCGGGACGACTGGGGCGGCAAAGTTTATGACGACATCATGGCCGTCGTCGATCACGTTGCCGCTCTGCCCTATGCCGACTCAAGTCGAATGGCGGCGGCCGGCGGCTCGTACGGCGGCTACATGATCGACTGGATGCTCGGCCATACCCAGCGCTTCAAGGCATTCATTTCGCACGCCGGTGTGTACGACTTGCGCAGCATGTTCGGGGCTACCGAGGAACTCTGGTTCACGCTGTGGGAGTTCAACGGCACGCCCTGGGACAATCCCGAGAGTTACTCCAAATGGTCGCCCAGCAACTTCGTCAAGGATTTCAAGACGCCCACTCTGGTGATTCATGGCGAGTTGGATTTTCGCGTGCCCTACACGCAAGGTCTTCAACTTTTCACGGCCCTGCAACTTCAAAAGGTGCCGTCCAAGCTGCTCGAATTTCCCGATGAGGGGCATTGGATTCTCAAACCTCAGAACAGCGTGCTGTGGTACAACACCTTTCTCGAATGGATTGGCGAGTGGACGAAAACTCCGAAATCCTGATTCGCGGCGATTCGATTTTGTTATACTCAGCCAAGACCTCCGCTCTTTTCTTATGTCCGAGTTTCGACTAGGGGATATTATCGACGATCACTGTATCAAGTGCCGTCGAATTACCAACCACGCCATCGTTTCCCTGGTCAGCGCTCTACCCGCCAAAGTTCGCTGCCGGACTTGCTATCACGATCACGATTACCGTCATGAGCAAGCGCCGCCTTCCAAGAAGGATCTCAAGAAGGCGGAATTATTCAAAGAGGTATTATCCGGGGTGGCGCCCGCGCCGGTTGAGGCGGTGGATGGCGCGGTTCCTCCCGAAGAGCCGGCCAAAAAAACGAAAGCTCGTACCAAGAAGGCGTGACCGCTGCGTGGGATCCTAAGCGGTATCAAGGCGGACACTCCTACGTCTGGCAATTCGGAGAGAGCCTTCTAAAGTTGCTCGAACCGCGCGCCGGCGAGCGCATCCTGGATGTAGGTTGCGGCACAGGCCAGTTGACCGCCGAGATCGCCCGCAGCGGCGCGGAAGTTGTCGGGCTGGATAGTTCCGCCGAGATGCTGGATCAGGCGCGCCACAACTATCCAGCGCTAACCTTCGTCCGTGGCGACGCAACCACCTTCCGCTTCCACCAGCCCTTCGATGCGGTCTTCTCGAATGCAGCCCTGCATTGGGTCAAAGACCAAGCCGCGGCAGCGCGATCGATAGCGGCTGCATTGCGGCCAGGAGGACGATTGGTCGCCGAGTTCGGCGGTAAGGGCAACATCGTATCCGTCATGAGCGCCCTGTCGGAAGTACTCGGTCCGGAAGCGGAATCGCGTTGTCCCTGGCGCTTCTCCAGCACGGCCGAATTCTCGGCCATCCTAGAGGAGGCGGGCCTGGAAGTGCATCAAGCCAGTCTTTTCTATCGCCCGACGCCGGTGGAAAGCGAGAGCGGGATGGAGGATTGGCTGCGCATGTTCTGCGGCAGTTACTTCAGCGATGTTTCCACCGAAGCCGCCGCTGAGAAGATAAGCGCCGTCGCCGCGCGGCTCCGCGCAGCCTCATATCGCGAGGGCGTCTGGACCATCGACTACAGGCGCTTACGCGTAGTAGCAGTGAACTCACCAAACCGCTCCTTTTAGTCACGGCTCAGAATCTACAATAGCCGCTTACTGAGCCGTGACCAAAGGGAGCGGTACCTACGTTTTTCTCAACTCATCTTTCAAGTCTTGAATCACGCCGTCTGGGTCGCCCGCAGCCAAATCGCGCTCCATGCGCCTCAGCGCCGTGCCCACGATGTCCCGATGATGGAGCTTCGCCCCCACGCCTTCGGTCTCGCTCAATCGCAGCCACAGCCCGTGCAGCCGATCCACATCTTCCGGCCACAAGCGCGGTGGATGTGGTCCTAAGTTCACGTAGATGGAAGCGCGATCCGGACTGATCACCTCGAGCGAGAACGAGTGACGCGGCTCCGGCAAGTTCTCCCAGGCCAGACCGATGCGCCGCGCGAGATCTTCCGACGTCATGCGCGCCGAGACGCCTGTCACCAGCCGTGACGCTTTGAGCCTGGCCGCCGATTGCACCATCGCGTCGAAAGGATTCACGGCGGGAACTACCAGCAACTCCACCGGCTTGCCTTCCTTCTCCGCTACCTCCACAACGTGACTGAAAAGCTCTCGCTCGTAGTCGCTGAAGATCTGGTCGTCCGCCAAATCATACTCGCCTGCGCCGGCTGAGATGGTCCGCACAGTCATCACCACGATGTCGTGGCGCCGCAGGTTAGTCTTTTGGAGAACTTTCCGGAAGTGCTCCATGTTGCGGTAGTCCCGAACCGCCACCAGCACCGAACCCGGGCGCGCATGCAGCGTTGCAGTGTTGACCTGGGACTGGTGCTGCAGATTGAATTCTTCGAGCGGCTTCTTCTCCAGATGCTCCAGCCGCCGTTTTCGCTCGTTGATCTTCTCTGAGACCGTGAACATTATGAAGAGAGCCAGAGTAAACCCTATGCCGTAGATGGTGGCGATTTCCTTGGTAAACAGATTCGCTATGGCGACGAAACCGAGGACCATGGTCGTGACTCCCAGGCCGATCGGTATCTCTATCTTCCCCAGCCGCACGTTCAGCGGGAATTTGTATTCCTGATCGTGGCGCTGATAGCGCAGGGCCAGAACGCCCAGGGATTTCAGGAAGAAACTCCACACCACGCCAAAGGCGTAAGCCTCTCCCAGCAGGTACATGTTGCCCCGGCTCGCAACGATGGTCGCAATTTGCAACAGTGCGATCAGATTGATGAGGCGATACGTGGTTCCGAATCGCTTGTGTGGCTTGCGAAACCAAGCCACCAGGACGCCGTCCTCGGCCACCCGGTTCAATATGCCGTTGGCTCCGATCATCGCCGTATTCACCGCGCCCGACAGAATCAGGATGCCGACAATAACAACAAAGGCGTGGAACATCAGCTTCAGCAGCTCCGGCCCCGCTAATTGCATCGCGAGGCCGCCTAGAAGGTTGGCCGAGTACAGATTGCGAACATCCTCAGGTTTGATGATGATGCTGGCGAACACTGTAATCACGCCAGTGCACACCACCGCGTACCAGCACACGATGTTCGCCGTGATACGCAGGTTCTTCATCTTGGGATAAGCAATTTCGCGGTACACCTGCGCGAGAGTCTCGAACCCACTCATCGATAGCAGGGAGTGGCCGAAAGCGATGAGCATGGCGACAATCGGAATCGAGGGCCAGAAGCCGCCTTTGAGCCAACCGAGCGCCTCGGGGCTGAATTCGAGATTGCGCGGCAACGGGGCCGGCGGCAAGCTAACCTCGTGGCGCCGCAACAGGATCGTGATTGGACACCATATCAGCAGCGCCACCACCATGATGGTCGTAATCTGCATGATGCGTAGCGCCTTGCTGCTCGATTCATGAATGCCTTTGGTATTCGTCCACCAAAAATAGACAGTGATGATGGCCGCAAAGAACGCCGCAAAGTGATTCACATCGAACGGAAATGACTGCCCCAGCATCTTTGCGACGTCATCCAGCAAATGCCCCAGATACTGGCCGGCGCTAACTACGCTGATTGGGCCAGTGAGAATGTAATCGAAGACCAGCGCCGACACCGACAGCCTGGCCATGAACGGGCCCATGCTGTCCCGGACCACGATGTACACGCCGCCGCGCACGAACATGCTGCAGCTTTCCATGTACACGGAACGGACCGCGAAGCTGAACAGCATCACGCCCAGCACGAACCAGGGCGCTGCTGGACCGATGGCAATTTGGGCAATGCCGCCAGCGTAGAACGCGGACGACGCGAGATCGGCGAGAACGATGGAGGCTCCCCGCCAAAAACTGATAAATGACAGTGCTACCGTTGTCGCCACCACAACCTTTGCACTGGTTATGGTGGGCTTGCTACCGTCCGTTGACATCTATAGGGTAATCACCCAAGCTCCATTTTACTTGAGACGCACCTTCTATCCTACGATGATCAGTGTGGACCCCACTCGGGCGCTCGAAATCGCCTCCCAGCTTGGCTTCCGCGGCTTCCAGGCCTGGCTGGTCGGCGGCTGTGTGCGCGACCTCGTCCTCGGCCGCGAACCGAAGGATTACGACATTTCTACCGATGCGCGGCCCGAACAACTGCTCAGCATTTTTCCGAAGGCCCAACTTGTCGGTGCGCAATTCGGCGTCATCCTGGTGGATGGAGTCGAGGTAGCCACCTATCGCAGCGATCATTCGTACCAGGATGGCCGTCATCCCGAAGAAGTCCGTTTCGAGACCGATGCGAGCCAAGACGTGCTGCGGCGAGACTTCACCATCAATGCCCTGCTCTTGGATCCGGCGACTTGGAACAGATCCGAATCGACCGCGCCGCAGGTAGTGGATTACGTCGGCGGCCTGGCCGACTTGACCAATGGTGTCATCCGTGCGATTGGCGATCCCGAGCAACGCTTCGAAGAGGATCACCTGCGCATGCTGCGCGCCATTCGCTTCGCAGCCCGCTTCGGTTTCGAGATCGAGCCCCGGACGATGGCGGCGATTCAAAAACTGCACCAGAGAATCGCGCGTGTTTCCGCCGAACGCATCCGCGACGAATTGGTCCGTATTCTGACCGAAGGCGCGGCGCGGCGCGGACTGGAATTGCTGGATGCGTCCGGCTTACTTGGCGACATCCTGCCCGAAGTGGCGGCCATGAAGGGCGTCCAGCAGCCGCCGGAGTTTCATCCCGAAGGTGACGTGTGGATCCATACGCTCATCATGCTGGAGGGTTTGCAGGCGCCGAGTCCAACGCTGGCGCTGGGCGTGTTGCTTCACGACGTCGGGAAGCCGGGCACGTTCCGCATCGCCGGCCGCATTCGATTTGACGGGCATGTCGAGTTGGGCCAGCAGATCGCTCGCGACATTTTGAACCGGCTCCGGTTCTCCAACGATGACGCCGAGCAGATCCTCGCGCTGATCGGAAATCACATGCGTTTCTCGCACGTTCACGAAATGCGGGAAAGCACGTTGAAGCGCATGCTTCGAATGAACCTGTTCGAAGAGCATCTCGAGCTGCACCGGCTGGATTGCGAATCAAGCCACGGCAACCTGGATAATTACGCGTTCGCGAAAACGAAATATGAGCAATCTCCAGTGGAGGTCTTGCGGCCGGAGCGCCTGCTCACCGGTCGCGACCTGATTGAATTGGGCTACCATCCGGGTCCGGATTTTGCTCGCATGCTCGAAGCGGTTGAGGATGCGCAGCTCGAATCGCGTATCCGCTCCAAAGAAGAGGCGGTCGAGTTAGTCCAGTCGGCATTCGGACCGCCGGCCCGTGGTAACGTAACGTAATCCTATGTATGCATCCAGGCGCGAGTTTTTAGGCATTCTCGGCGCAGCCTCGCTGAGCGCCGGTTCCCTCAAACCGGAATTGATTCTGGTGAACGGCAGCATCCGTACGATGGATCCATCGAATCCCCGCGGTGAAGCCGTCGCCATCGCGGGCGGGCGTTTCATCGCAGTCGGCTCGGATGCGGAGATTGGCAACCTATCCACGCCGGGCGCCAAGCGGATCGATCTCGGCGGCAAAGCAGTCTATCCAGGTTTCATCGACGCTCACCTTCACACGGCGTCATCGGGACTGCGCCACCTGAAAGAAGTCAATTGCGACTTGCGATCCATCTCGGCGATTCAGGATGCGATCCGCGAGCGCGCATCCAAAACACCCCCTGGCCAATGGGTGGTCGGCTGGATGTATGACGACACCAAAACGGCAGAAGGCCGGGCCCTCCGAAAGGCTGACCTGGACGCAGCCGCGCCACGGCATCCCGTTTTGATTAACCACCGGGGCGGTCATACCTCGTACGTGAATTCGCGCGCATACGAGATCGCCGACATCAACGAAAAAACTCC
>JBGPSX010000240.1:0-6329 GCA_041490325.1 Bryobacteraceae bacterium
CCGGAGCAAGTGGCTGGTGGACCGGTGACGACAGCGACTGATATTTACTCGTTAGGCGCGGTGCTCTATAAGATCCTGACCGGTGCATCTCCACACCAGTTTGAAGGCGATTCAGTGGAGGCGATTGTGTTGGCGGTCTCCACCGGTAGGATTGCGCCACCGTCCAAGTTGGCGCCGGGTTTGAAGGGCGATCTCGAAATGATTGTCATGAAGGCGCTGCGCAAGGAGCCGCAGGAACGCTACGCCACCATCGAACAGCTTTCCGAGGATCTCGAGAGTTATCTCCAATCGGGACCCATTCGCGCGCGCAAGGGCGATGCCTGGTATCGAACGCGAAAGTTTCTGCGCCGGTACTGGCTACCCGTCGCGGCGGCGTCGCTCGCCATGGCCGGTCTTGCTACTGGCTTAGGGCTGGCGAACCGCGAACGCGCCATAGCGCAACGTCGCTTCACGGAAGTGCGCCAACTCGCGAACAAATTATTCGACATCGAACTCGAGGCTCGCAAGATTGCGGGGAACACCAAGACCCGGCAGTTGATTGTCGACACCTCCCTGGAGTACTTATGCCGGCTGTCTGCGGACGTCCACGGCGACCCCGAGCTTGCTCTGGATGTCGGCAACGCTTACCTTCGCGTCGCGCGCGTGCAAGGCGTACCCATCGCGGCTAATCTCGGCCAGAGTGAACAGGCCGAGCAAAACCTTCGGATGGCGGAGAAATTCGTCCAATCCGCGCTCGCATCGCAGCCGGCGAATCGTACAGCTCGCCTGCTGTCGGCGCAGATCGAACACGATCGAATGCTCCTGGCGAGATTCGGCGGCCGTTATGATGATGCACTGGCGTTCGCGCGGAAATCGGCGCAATGGCTGGAAAAATATCACGCCGGAAGTAGTGACAAGTCCGAAGCGACTCGCATCCTCAACATTTATTTGAACGTGGCTGACGCTCACACTCGCGGCCGCCAGTACGACGATGCGCTGCGCCTCTTGGGCCGTGCTAGTGACTTGGCGTGGTCCTTCAACAACCACGTGTACCTAGGCAACCTTCACTATGCTTCAGCGAAGATTTTTCGCCTCCAAGGCGACCTCGACAAAGCTCTCGAGGAAATTCGAGAATCGGTGAGAATGCTTGAGCCTCGCGCTGGGACTGTCGACCAAGGCCCGATGCTGAATTTGATCTTGGTCCTCACCTACCAGGGCGCCATCCTCGGCGAAGACGATGCTGTCAGCTTGGGCCGTTCCAAAGAAGCGGTGGCCGCTCTGGAGCGCTCCTTCAACCTTTCGGATCATTTGGTCCATCAGGATCCACACGATCAGTTGGCCAGGAACCGTCTGGCGGACGCCGGTATGGGAATGGCTGATATCCTGCGCCACTCCGACGCCCCCCGCGCATTGGATATCTACGACCACACTCTGCGCCACTTGGGCGAAATCAAGGATAGCTCGAACTTTCGTCTATTTGAAGTGAGCCTGTTGTCCGGTTCCACCTATCCGCTGCGCGAACTTGGCCGTGCCGATGAAGCCCGGCAGCGGCTGGATGCCGCGTTCGAACGCTTGCACTCGGCCAAACTCTACCCTGCTGAAAAGATCAAGCCCGGATCACTGGCGGCCGAGGCTGTGTGCGCGCTCGCCGACTACGAAGAGGGTATGGGTAACATTCCGGGAGCCATCGAAATCTATAAAAAACTACTCGGCCAGGTCCTTGCCTGGAAGCCGAAACCGGAGACCGATCTGGAGGACGCGCTCGACGTGTCGCGCGTTTACGCCGCACTGGCCGCACTGCATCATCGCGCGCATCAACCCGGCCTCGCATCCGCCTTGGAAGCCCGCCGGTTGGAGTTGTGGCGGCACTGGGACGCTAAGCGGCCCAATAACAACTTCGTCCGTCGCCAACTCGAAGCGGCGAACCGGCCTGCTCGGTGAACCTCGACTCTCCATCGTGCAACCCGGTGTGACTCAGGGATTTCCCTAATTCGATGTGCTTCCATGTCGAAACGCGATGCTCCTCAAATTTCGCCGCCAAATTTGCTACGTAATTACGCAGGTATAAAGATGGCCTCGTATTTCGATACTGATGCTGGAGAGTTTGCGGATAGGACCGAAGTTAAGAATTCGATAGCTTACTGGATGTTTCAGCATGTAAAAAAGAAAGTATGATAACGAAACTGTTACATCGCCTTCAGATGGGCGATCGGGATGCGATGCACGATGTGATCCCGCTTGTATATGAAGAACTGAAAAAGCTGGCGAGGTCGCATTTGCGGCGCGAACAAAAGGCTGTCCCGCTCCAGACCACGGCACTGGTTCATGAGGCCTTTCTGAAACTGGCTGGAAGCCGGCATCCCTCCTATGAGAATCGGGCGCATTTCTATGGGATCGCTTCCCGGCTGATGCGGCAAGTTCTGGTGGATACAGCCCGCTCGAGGTCCGCTGTAAAGCGCAGCGCCGCCCAAGAAGTACCATTAGCGGACCTACCCGATTGGGGCTCCAAGCCGGATCGAGCCATTTTGGCAATGCACGACGCCTTGCAGCGGCTCGAAGAAGCAGATCCGCTCCGAGGACAACTCATTGAGATGCGGTATTTCGGTGGGATGACGGCCGAGGAATCCTCGATGGCTGTGTCCAAACCCGTGCACATAGTGCGCCGCGAACTCCGCCTGGCCCAAGCCTGGCTGCGTAAGGAGATGGCCGCGGATAGTACGGGCATTGGAACTCTATCTCAATCCGGATCGCTGTCTGCCATTGGGATGTAAGCAGTGTGGTTCGCGAGCCTCGGCGATCTGCTCTGATGGCATGGATCAGTTGGGACCAGTCAACTTCAGTAAACCAGCTGATCCTCACTGGCCTGATTCATGAGAACGAGTCCATCGACCTCCAACGCCAGGACGCATCTCAATGGCGCAAGTAGAGCGAGTAGACATGACACGACTCTTGACATCAATTTATCTACTTGCTTTTTGAGTTCTCAGGACTGCTGGCGAAATGGATGTTTGGACCGGCGCTTGAGAGCGATGGCTATCAAGCCCGGCGCAACAACCACGAATGCCGACGGCTCTGGAACGGGACTCCCTGATGTGTAGGAATAGGTCGCAACCGATCCGAGGATCTTGGTATTGCCGTCGTCCTCCATAAGGGCGAGCGGAAGAATGTCCGCAACTACCTGCGCGGCGACGTTTTGGCTATGTAGATCCACAGACGGGATCATGAAATTCAGGTCGAGCTGGTTTCCTTGGTTGCAGCCGGATCCGGTCGCCAAGCACGCGACTACGCTGAACCGAGCGAAGTTACCGGATTTCGCGACCGTCATACTCACGGAGTCGAAGCTTTTCTCAATCGCACCAGCGGCGGGGACGCTAAAGAGCAGGCTGAATCCGGCTAAGTCGTAGATGCCGGGTGAAGCGATGGATCCCGCAAAGCTCAAGTCGACGGTGTAGGAAGCACCATGCAGAATGTCGTTCAGGCTGGGATTGTTTGTCGCCGGGCCGGTTCCATCCTGGGTGGATTGATTGATCGTGCCATCGATTGTCACCGTGTCGGCATGAAGGGCTGGGACGCAGGCCATGCCAAGCAGCAAAGCAATCATCCCGAGCCACGTCGCGCTCGTAATGCGTGAAAACAACTGGAGTTGAAACACTCGTCAATTCTCCTTTGGCCGCTTCTGAAGGCTGGGAGGCAGTTGGCCGGAAACGGCGAGGGCGGCCTCTCACTTAGAACTTGCGCAATGGGATGCAAAAGTTGGACGGCTTGCGCAACAAACTATCGTGTGGTGTTTGGTGGGCCCTGAAGGATTTGAACCTTCGACCAACGGATTATGAGTCCGCTGCTCTAACCGCTGAGCTAAGGGCCCGCAACCCTATTATTACCCATCGCGCATCGAACTCCTTTCTGCACCGGTTACCGGCATGCCATCATGCTAGAAGCTGATTTTGATCAACTAGGGAGACTGACTCATGAAGAATCTGCTTCGGGTTTTCATCGTCTTGGGATGCGGCGCCGTCGTCTTGATCGCCGAAGATTTCTGGGTGAAGAAGGCCTACACCGAATGGACCGAAAAGGATGCCGCCAAGTTGTTGCAGAGCTCTCCGTGGGCGCACGACGTCACCATCAGTTTTGGCTCAGGCGGTGGAGGAGGAATGGGCGGCGGAGGTGGCCGGAACCGGCAAGGAGGCGCGGGCATGGGCGACACGAACGGTGGCGCCACCGTTCCCTCCATGGGTGGCGGTGACCCCGGAGGCGGTGGCGCGCGCGGAGGGCGCAGACAGTATGATGCCGACGTCATTGGATCGGCGCCAGCTCTAACGTTGTCGATCCGCTGGCAAAGCGCCTTGCCCTTGCGTCAAGCCATGATAATCGCCAGGATGGGTCACGAGAAAGCCGACTCGGAGGAAGCCAAGAAATTTCTCGACCAGACTGTCACCACCTACGTCGTTGCGCTGGTCGGAATACCTCCCGGCCTAGCCCGTGGTTTTGGCTCGGGCGAGCATCTGCAAGAACTGGCGAAATTGGTGACTCTGAATCGCAAGGACAAAGATCCGATCGTGGCGGAAGCCGCCCAAGCCGGTCAGGACCCGAAGGGAATTGCGCTATTTTTCCTGTTCCCCAGGACGGATGAGATCACGCTCGCGGACAAAGAAGTGGAATTCGCCGCGAAGTTCGGCTCCATCGACATACGGCGCAAATTCAAGCTCAAGGACATGCTGATCGGCGACAAGCTGGCGCTGTAGTCTATTTTCCGATCACCTGCTTCATCACGCGCAGAAAATTGCCGCCCATGATCTTTTCCACGTCCGCCTCGCTGTAGCCGCGTTTGCGGAGTGCGGCGGCCAAGGCCGGCATTTTGGACGCGTCTTCAAGGCCCTTCGGCACGTCCGGGATCCCGTCGAAATCCGAGCCAATCCCGACGTGATCGATCCCGGCCACCTTCACCACGTGATCGATGTGCGCCACGGCGTCGTCCAGCGTGGCCGCGGCAGGCCGTGGATGAGAGTAATTCTCTTTCTTGAATTCGTTGGCTGAGAATTCGTCGAGCGCTGCGCCAGTCAGATTCGGTTCCTGCGCCGCCATATTTCCAATGCTCGCCATCAGCGCGCTAGCGTCCTTGGGATTCAGGAATCCGGCGCCAAAGTTGATGCCCACCACGCCGCCGTTGCGTGCCAGCGCCTTCAGCATGTCGTCGGTCATGTTGCGCGGAATCTCGGCGATCGCCCGGCACGAAGAATGCGATGCGATGACCGGTTTCGTGGTGACGGCGAGCGTGTCGTAGAAGGTCTTGTCCGACACGTGCGAGATATCCACCAGCATCCCGATGCGATTCATCTCACGCACCACCTGCTTGCCAAATTCGGTAAGACCGTTATGCTGCGGTTTGTCGGTGGAAGAATCCGCCCAGTTGTTGTTGCGAAAATGCGTGAGCGTCATGGCGCGGATTCCCATGCGCTGGTACATGCGCAGCACGGCCAGGTCGTCGGCGATCTGATGGCCACCCTCGAGCGTCAGCACTGCCGCGATCTTTCCGGATTTCACGATGCGCTCCAGGTCACCCACCGTCGGGGCCATCTCGATCTGGCTGGGATAACGGTCGAACACGGCCTGCATCGCGTCGCGCAGATCCAGCGTGCGGCGCACGGCTTCCGATCCTTTGTAGTATGTGGGAACCCAGAGCGCGAAAAACGGCGCGTGCATTCCGCCTTCCTTGAGCCGCGGAATGTCGATCTGGCCGTCCGGAAGCCGCTGGCCGAGGTCGACATGCTCGATCAGGACGCGTTGCGCGGTGTCGATGTGCGTATCGATGCCGATGTAACGAGGTGGCTGCGCATGGATGATCGCAGCGGAGAACAAAACGAAAAGGCCGATGGATCGAGTCATAAGGTGATTTTCAGGTTACCCGATTTGTCGAGCGAAAAGCGCCAGGCGGGTGGTATCAGCGTGGTCGATCCATAGTCGATGACCAGGGCCGGACCTCGCAGCGTTGTGCGCGGCAGATGTTCGCGCAAGTAGACCGGAGTCTCGCGCCAAGCTCCCGCGCTATGAATTCGCCGGATCTCTGGTTTCTTCGTACCGCGCGCACGCGAGCGCGCCACGAGCTTGGGCTTCTCCACCGCGAGCTTGGCTCGCACGCGGATGGTCACGATTTCGATAGCGCGGTCGGGATTCGAGTAACCGTACACGCGCTGATGCTCGCGATGGAATGGCGCTGCGGGGCTGGCTGCCTGCCACGGGACCGTCAGCTCGTAACTCTGGCCGGCGTACCGGATGTCAGCCGACCGGATCAAATCCGCCCCGCGCAACTCGCGGCGCGCTACGCGTTCCAGCCGTTCGAACTCGCGCTCCAG
>JBGPSX010000241.1:0-6303 GCA_041490325.1 Bryobacteraceae bacterium
ACTGGCCGCTCTGGACGGTGGGCGAAGCTATCGGACTTACGGGCTTTGTCTTTGCAGCAAGGAATCGAGAATATCGGGAATCTCGAACACCGCGCGATTCTTGATCGCTGCGGCATTGGCCCGAAACCGCGCGAAGTTAGCAGGCTCGAGCAGTTCACGCAATCCGGCATCGATATCGTGGAACGATTTCAACACGACTCCAACCTGCTTCTCACGAATCCATTCCGTGTTGTAGCGTTCCTGCGGCAAGGTCCACGCACTGCGTTCCACCACAACCGGCAACCGCATCGCCAGCGCTTCACTGATACTGCCTAGGTCCCGGTTTACCGACGAAGAAATCAGAGAGATGCATGAAATACGGGACTTCGCTGGTAAACTCCTCGATGTGCTTCGGAAACGCGGTCTTCAACCCGCGCAGCCGCTCCGCCAGCTTCCGGTTCTTTCCGCAAAGGAAAATAAACTGTGCCGAGGCGGTCACTCGCCGCGCGACGTCCAGCATCGCGCGCGATCCTTCGCCTCCAAATAGCACCAGGCCCGTAGGCAAGTTCGGATCGAGACCCAAACGGTCGCGCTCAACCGCTAGGGGGCGAGGACGAATGCACGTTAGCCAGAACTTAACCGATCTCACCGTTGGCTTGAGTTTGCGCAAGAACCCTTTAGCCTTCACACCTCAACAGCAATTCTCTCGTCGACGAGAAAATCGGGAGGTTTCCTCTTGCCTCCGGCTCGTAGTCCACGTTCTTGAATCCCATGCTGGCGGACAAGTTGTTCAACGGGGCGCCCGGTCCTCCGGAAGTGAACCCGACCGACTTACAGAGCTTCATGGAAGCGGGGCGGATGGCGTAGCGCGCCGACGCCGCCACGCAGACGTGCACAGTGCAGCGAGTCCGGCGACCATCAGCGGCAATGTGGCCGGCTCCGGTGTAGATTGAGGCGCCTCGGTGAGCAGCACGCCGGAGTTGGATGTGAAAGTGAACCCGGAAGGGAGATCGATGGAGAGCTGCGCGGTGTCTGCAAAATTCGCGAGTCCACTCTCGGCGAAGAGGAAGTTCCCGTTAATGTCATTTGCCCCTGCGAACAGGAACGGCTGAATGAAAACGATGGGGTTGGCCGGGTCCACGAGTATGGTCGCGACCAGGATTTGAGTCAGCGAGCCTCCAGGCGTCGACGTTAGTGGGGAACAAACCGTGGGGGCCGCCGTACACATGGCTGTGCCGCCCACGTCAGCATGGTCGACGGTCGAGCCCACCTGCAGCTCTCCACCGGCATCGGCATTGCCGGTGAGCGTGCCTTCGATGGTCAAAGTAAAGGTTGCCAGAAAACCATCCACAAAACCCTGGGTGGGCGCGATGGTGATGAGGTCGGAGAAATGAGCAGTGGCGTTGGACGCGGCGGCGCCATCGCTGCTGGCGAAAACGTGCAACTGGCCGGAGACTAAGTTCGCGCTGGCATTGGCAGTGGCGGAGAACTGTTGCGCATTTAAGGTTCCGAAGACCATGGCTGTGGGCGCGAGCGCGAAGGCCTGGCCGATGTCGCCGTCAGAACCTCCTGTTTCAGTAAAATGGCTGTCGAATGCACGGGTACCGGCGAAGGTGCTGTACACAATGTCGGCACGCGCCGGTTGCTGCAACCCGATCCAGCACAGTCCGATCAGGGTCAGACTCGTCCACACTTTCCTATTGAAAAACCGTCTCATTGAGTTCTCCATAACCATCCCTCCGTGCCACCCTCGCTTCCCGGGGCGGATCGGTTTCGATTTGGCGGATTCCGCCATGTACCCAGTAAGCGCGAAAAATCGGCGGAAACTGGCTCACGGCGGGCAAATACAGTGTTCTTAGGGCGATGCGCCGCGGTAACGTTGGACTACACTATAGGCAATGCTTTCCCCGGAGCAAGTTGGGGCTCTTTCGGAGGGCCGGAGCGCCAATGGGCAGGCGCTGGCGGATTGGGTGGTTCTTCTGTACGCCGAACTGCGGAAGCTGGCAGGCCGCTATCTGCAGAGGGAGCGCGATAATCACACGCTGCAAACCACGGCGCTGGTTCACGAAGCATTCCTGCGGCTGCTCGAACAGCGCGAGGTGCAGTGGGAAAGCCGGACCCAGGTGATCGGCCTGGCGGCGCAGCTCATGCGCCGGATCCTGCTGGACTACAGCCGCGCGTATCAGGCGGGCAAGCGTGGCGGGCAGTCGCACCGGATCTATTTGGAAGAGGCTTCGCTGGTTTCCAAAGACCGCACAGCGGAGATCCTGGTGTTGGATCAGGCGCTGACGCGGTTGTCCCAAGCGGATCCGCAGCAGGCGCAAATCGTGGAACTGCGCTTCTTCGGGGGTTTGAGTATCGAAGAGACCGCGGAGCTGTTGGGGATATCGCCGGCTACGGTGAAGCGCAACTGGTCCGTGGCGAAGGCCTGGCTGACGCGGGAACTCCGGCACGTGTAGGGCTCATATGGCTGGACAATGGGAGCAAGTCAAAGAAATCGTGGCGCTGGCCCTGGAGCAGGAGCCAGAGCAGCGCACGCTCTTTGTCCGCCAGGCCTGCGGCGATGATGACGAGTTGAGACAGGAAGTGGAATCGCTGCTCCCGTATCACGACCAGGCGGATAGTCTGCTGGAAAAGCCAGCGGCGCTGCATCTTTTCGACAGCCGCGCCGCCGCCATGACCGACCGGAGGGTGGGCGCGTACCGGATCACGCGTGAAATCGGACACGGCGGCATGGCGGTGGTGTATCTCGGCGAGCGCGACGATCAGGAATTTCGCAAGCGCGCCGCCATCAAGATGCTGCAGCCGGGAATCCAGAGCCAAGAGGTTCTCCATCGCTTCCGGAACGAACGGCAGACGCTGGCGTCGCTCGATCACCCGCATATCGTGAGGCTGCTCGACGGAGGAAGCACCGAGGACGGCTGGCCCTACCTGGTGATGGATTACGTAGAGGGCGTGCCGATCGACGAGTATTGTGATGCTCATGGGCTCGCGGTCCGCAAACGTCTCGAACTGTTCCTGCAGGTTTGCGCCGCGGTTCAATACGCGCACGAGCACCTGGTGATCCACCGCGATCTCAAACCCGGGAACATTCTGGTCACGAAGGAGGGAGTGCCCCGGCTGCTGGACTTCGGAATTGCCAAGCTGCTGAACCCGGAGTGCCTGGAAGAGCAGGTGCTCACGAAAACCGGCTGGCGCCCGATGACAGTGGAATACGCCAGTCCCGAGCAGGTGCGCGGCCAGGCGGTGGGCAACGCATCGGACGTGTATTCGCTGGGAGTTCTGCTGTATGAGCTGCTGACGGGCCAGCGGCCGTTTCGCGCCGCTGCAAGCTCACGCTCGGAATTCGAGCGGGCGGTCTGCGAGCAGGAGCCGGAACGGCCGAGCGGCGTCATCAGTAAAGCCGGGGGCTCGCGCACCATCGAGGGCGACCTCGACACGATCGTGCTGAAGGCGATCCGCAAGGAGCCCGAACAACGTTACGCCTCGGTACGGGAGTTCGCCGAAGATATTGAGCGGTACCTGACGGGAAGGCCGGTATTGGCCCGGGATGCCACGCTCGGCTACCGCAGCGGCCGGTTTTTGCGCCGGCACAAAGAGTCGCTCACGACGGCGATGGTGGTATTGGCTGTGATGGCTGGTATTGGAATCTGGCAGTTTCACAGGATCTCGGGCAAGGGCGCAGCGTCAGGCCCGCGGCGGTCGGTCGCGATCCTGGGTTTCAAAAATCTATCCGGCCGCTCCGAGACTGCCTGGCTCTCCACCGCATTTTCCGAAATGCTGGCCACCGAGCTTGCGGCGGGTGAACAACTGCGAATGGTCCCGCGCGAAACCGTAGCGCGAACCAAGATCGATCTCGGTTTGCTCGACGCGGAGAGCGTACCGGGCAGTGCTTTGGAGCGCATACGGAAGAACCTGGGCAGCGGGTTGGTGGTAGTGGGTTCTTACCTGGACGGGGGCGCCACGGGCGGCGGCAGGATTCGTCTCGACGTTCGCCTGCAGGACACGTCGACGGGAGAAACGGTTGCGGCGGCTTCGGAAACGGGAGCCGAAGCGCAAGTCACCGAACTGGCTTCCCGGACGGGCATGCGACTGCGGGAACGCTTGGGGCTGTCGAGTATTTCCGGGGTCGAAGCGCAACAGATCCAGGCGGCACTGCCATCGAATCCGGAGGCGATCCACCTCTACTACCAGGGTCTCGAAAGCCTGCAGGCAATGGACGCGCTGGCCGGCCGCGATCTGCTGGAGCGAGCTCTCGCGGCTGAGCCTTCGTATCCGCTGGCGCACGCCGCTCTTGCAACGGCCTGGGCAACTCTGGGCTACGACGCCAACGCGCGCGTACAGGCCAAACAAGCGTTGGACGCGGCAGAGAAGCTCTCACGCGAAGACCACTTGCTGGTGGAGGCTCGCTACTACGAAACCGTCAAGAACTGGCAGAAGGCGATGGAAGCTTACCAGGTTCTAGTGAGCTACCTTCCGGACAGTCCGGAATATGCGCTCGACCTAGCCAACGCGCAGAGTTCCGGCGGCAAGGGAAAAGAGGCGCTAGCCACGCTGGCGGCGCTGGGCCGAACCGACGCCGCGGCCAAAGACGATCCGCGCATCGACCTGGGGGTTTCACAAGCCGCTTCATCTTTGGGCGACAGCAAGCTTCGCCGGGATGCGGCCGAGCGGGCGGCGGTGAAAGCGGAGCGCCAGGGAGCGAGGCTGCTGGTGGCGCGCGCGCGAAACTTGGAATGCCGGGCCCTCGCGAATCTCGGTGAGAACGAACGGGCCAAGCCGGTCTGCGAAGAAGCACGGCGGATTTTCGCCGAGGCCGGAGATCGGGCCGGGCTGGCTCGCGCGCTGCACGCGATGGCAGAGGTTCCGCTGAACCAGGGCGACCTGGTGGTGGCCGGGAATCTGTACCGCCAGGCGCTGGCGATCATGCGCGAGATCGGCTATCAGCAGGGGGTGGCAACAGAGTCGATCAACCTGGGCGTGATCGCAAAGAAGCAAGGCGATTTCGCCGCCGCGCACAAATTGTATTCCGCGGCGATCCAGGCCTATCGGCAAACAGGCGACAAACAAGGAATGGCCGCGGCAGCGGGCAACCTGGGGAACCTCTTGCGCGCTGAGGGGAAGCTGGCGGAAGCGCTGGCGCATTATCAGCGGACGCTGGCCCTTTCGAACGAGTTGGGAGATCGCAGCTCGACGGCCCTGGCTTTGCAGGCTATTGGCGACGTCCTGGCCGACCAGGGAAAGCTTCCCGGCGCGCACAAGATGTACCAGCAGGCACTGGCGATCCAACAGGAGATCGGCGAAAAGAGTTACTACGCCGCCACGTTGGTGAGTATCGGCGAAGTCTTTCTGCAACAGGCAGACACAGACCAAGCGCGGAAGCTGATGGAACAAGCGCTCTCGCTGCAGGAGGGCCTGGGCGAAAAGGGTAGTGCGGCAGAGACACGGCTGGCGCTTGCTGAGCTGGCGTGTGAGGCGGGACGGCCAAAAGAGGCCGAGCGACTGGCACGCTCGGCTCTCCAGGAATTTCAGAAACAAAAAGAACTGGATCACGGGATCTGGGCTGCGGCGTTGCTCGCAAGATCGTTCCTGCAGGAAGGAAACGTTGTGGAAGCTGCACAAGCAATTGCGAAGGATGTCGAGACGGGAAGAGCGATTCAGAATCTGAGTGTGCGGCTGTCGGTGGCTCTGGATCGCGCCCAGATGCTGATGGCGGCCAACGATCTGGCCGGCGCCGAGCGAGCCGCCCGGAAGGTGAGCGCCGAAAGCAGTGGGTCGCTGGTGCGGCTGCATCTGGAAGCGGAACTGGTGCTGGGCAAGATTCAGATGAAACGCGACGTCCGAGAGGGCCGGAAGCGGCTCGAGGATCTGGCAAGAACCGCGCATACGAAAGGCTTCGAGCTGATTGCGCGGAAAGCGTCATCACTGGCGGCGTAGCGGGGTTGCGTATCAGGCCCGGCGTTGCTAGGCTATCAAGCCACCGCGAAGATTGCCTCGTGGCGCTTAGTAGTCTCGATGTGGCCAAAAATCCGCGTGATCCAATCATCCTTGCGAGGCTGTGCGGCGGCCTCGTCATCACCAGTCGGCAGCTCCCATAGGGAGTTAAAAGTCAGGCGCTGCTGCTGGTGCTGCCGTGACAGCGCCCGTGATAAGTCGACGACGCGGAGTCCTTGAGTTGGTAGTTTCAACTGGCCGCTCTGGACGGTGGGCGAAGCTATCGGACTTACGGGCTTTGTCTTTGCAGCAAGGAATCGAGAATATCGGGAATCTCGAACACCGCGCGATTCTTGATCGCTGCGGCATTGGCCCGAAACCGCGCGAAGT
>JBGPSX010000242.1:0-6299 GCA_041490325.1 Bryobacteraceae bacterium
GGTTAGGCCGGGAATTGCGGTGCGTAAGACCTCTTCGATTCGTTCCACAAACGTGAACTGCATCTGCTTGCGGACTTCTTCCGGGAGATCGCGCAGGTCCTTTTGGTTCGCCTTTGGCAGAATCACGTTTGTGATTCCGGCTCGGCGTGCCGCTAGAACCTTTTCCTTTACGCCGCCGATTGGGAGCACCAAGCCCGTCAGCGTGATCTCGCCGGTCATGGCTAGATCGCTACGAACCGGGAGCTTGCTGTACAGTGACGTTAACGCTGTCGCCATCGTCACGCCAGCCGAGGGGCCGTCCTTGGGGATCGCTCCCGCAGGCACGTGAACGTGGACGCCCGAAGTTCTGAACAACGCCGGATCGATGCTGAACGCATCGGCATGCGACCAGATGTAGCTCTGCGCCGCCTTCACCGATTCCTGCATCACCTCGCCGAGTTGCCCGGTCAGCGTGAGACCCTTGCCATCCGGCAATAGCGTCGCTTCGATGTATAGTACGTCGCCGCCCGCTTCGGTCCAGGCCAGTCCCGTCGAGACGCCCGGAGGCAGCTCGCGTCGAGCTTGTTCCTGGTTGAACGGCTCCGGACCCAGCATGTCCGCCAGATCGTCCGGCGTCACCGTCACCGACTGGTTGTTCCCTTCAGCCACTCGCAGAGCCACCTTGCGCGTGACGCGGCCGATAGCCCGCTCCAACCGGCGCAGACCAGCCTCGCGCGTGTAGCAGGAGATGATCTTCTTCACCGTCTCGTCCGGAATGGCGCACTGCTCCACAGTGAGCCCGGTTTCCTTCAATTGCTTCGGAAGCAGATAGCGCTTGGCGATTTCCAGCTTCTCTTCTTCGCTGTAACCGGGCAGGCGCAACACTTCCATACGATCCAGCAGCGGCTGCGGAATCGTGTCCAGCGCGTTGGCGGTGGTGACGAAAAGCGTTCTCGACAAATCGAACGGCAGGTCCAGATAATTGTCGCGGAACGTCTTGTTCTGCTCCGGATCCAGAATCTCGAGCAGCGCATGCGCCGGATCGCCGCGAAAATCGCGGCCCAGCTTGTCGATTTCGTCCAGCATCAGCACTGGATTGTTCGCTCCGGCGCGCCGCATGGCCTGGATGAGCCGGCCCGGCATTGCGCCGATGTAGGTGCGCCGATGGCCGCGCAATTCAGCCTCATCGTGCAACCCGCCCAGGCTCATCCGCTCGAACTTGCGATTCAAAGATCGCGCGATGGATTGGCCCAACGAAGTTTTTCCCACGCCGGGAGCGCCGACGAAGCACAATATAGGCGCCTTGGCGTTCGGATTCAGTTTCAACACTCCCAGATGTTCCAGGATGCGTTCCTTCACATCCTTGAGGCCGAAATGGTCTTCATCTAGCACCTTTCGCGCGTGCGCGATGTCGAGCGATTCTTCGCTGGCATTCTTCCACGGAAGCTCGAGCACGTAATCCAGATACGTCCGGATCACGTTGTAATCGGGCGCGCCCGGCGGCAGTTTCTCCAAGCGCGAGAGTTCGCGTTCCGCTTCTTTCCGGACATCGTCCGGCAGCTCGGTCTTCCCGAGACGCTCCCGAAGCTGCTCCGCTTCGGCCTGCTCGCCGCCCTTCTCGCCGAGCTCCTGCTGAATGGCGCGCATCTGCTGGCGCAGCAAGTAGTCGCGCTGCTCCTTGGTCATCTCGGTGCGCGCTTCTGTGTTGATCTTGTTGCGCAATTCCAGCACCTGCACCTCGTGCGCGAGATAGCGATGCATCATGCGCAACGCTTCCAAACGAGTGGGCGCTTCGAGTAAAGACTGGCTCTTCTCTGCCTCCAGACTGAACATCGAGGACAACACGAAAACCACGCGCAGCGGATCCTCGTTGGCCGACAGCAGTCCACGAATTTCCTGAGGGGCGTTGGGCTGCAACAGCGCAAATGCATCGCTGGCCAGTTCAATCAATGCACCTTGCAACGCTTCGACTTCAGATCCTTTGTCTTCCGGCAACGGCAGCGGCGTCACCCGAGCCTTCAAAAATGGCTCGGAAGCATCCAGCTTCGATAACGCCACGCGCTCCATGCCAAGCACCAGCAATTCAATGTGTCCGCCCTCGGCGCGGTTCATCTTGCGAATCACGGCCTTGGTTCCAACCGGATACAGGTCTTCCTGAGTGGGCAAATCTACGTTAGCGTCTTTCTGCAGGAATACAACGATCTCTTTCGATTCCGTGGCGAGAGCCGCCTCCACCCCGGCAATCGAAGCCGCGCGTCCAGCCGAAAGGGGCATCACCAGGTACGGAAAAAGCACCGCGTTTTTCAACGGCAGCAACGGTAGTGTATATACAACTGGCTGATCAGACATTCTTATTTCCCTTCTGTGATTACCCTCACCAGCAACAAGCCATCCTGAGCTTCTAGCGATACCCGGGCGTTTCCGAGGTCTGCTGGCATCTCGATCGCCCGTTCAAACCGGTTATATTGAATCTCCATCGAGTAATAACTACATCCCTCCTCGATTACCGAGTCTCGACGAACCCCGCTCACCGAAATAAGCCGGCCCCTCACACTCACTGTCACGTCTTCTGGTTGCACGCCGGCCAAGTCGAACTTCAACAGCCATCCGTTCCTGGTCCGGTAAACGTCCACCGACGGTTCCCAAAGAGTCAGGCTTTCCGCCAGCAGAACGGGCCAACTTCGTCTTGCGCTCATAAAAGTCCTATTCGTTAGATGCGTATCCAGACAAAAAGAAGCAGGTCCTCAGCAGACCTGCTTCTCTTCGACTCAAGTTCTTTAGACCGCTCCCTTTGGTCACGGCTCGGTTAGCGGCCCGGAATGCACAAATCGACGTTAACGGTATCCAGCGGCTAGCAGAGCCGTGACCAAAGGGAGCGGTTTCCAATCATGGTCGTTATTTATTCGGAACGACTACGAACTGAGTGCCCGCGCGCGGCCGATTCACAAGCAGCAGCGTTGATTCCTTCGAAGCGCCTTCACGAATCGCGCGGTTGAAATCAGCCACGGTGTTGACCGCGCGATGATTCACCTGCACGATCACGTCGCCGGATTTCAAGCCTGCGCTGGCGGCTGGCGACTCGTCATCCAGGTCCGTGATGACCACGCCGGTGGTTGCCTCGGGAAGTTGCAACTCGCGGCGTGTGTCCGCCGTCAGCCCTTCCACCGAGACACCGCGCAGAGCGCCCTTCTCTCCCCGGCCGGGGAGCGTTGGCGAACCGCCATCGTCATTGTTAGCCTGCTCCATGTTGTATTCGGCAAGCGTCACGGTCAGATCCAGGTTCTGGCCTTGACGCGCCACTTTGAGATTCACGGTGGTGCCAGGCGCGAATCCGGCCACTTGCAGACGGAACGCGTTCACATCATCCACGTTGTTGCCGTTGATGGCCGTGATCACGTCGCCAACTTTGAGGCCGGCTTTTTGCGCCGGACTGTTGTTCTCCACATGCGCGATCGCCACGCCATGACCATTCGGCATCCCGAACGCCTTGGCCATGTCGGGCGTCAATTCCTGGGGAAGAATGCCCATGTAGCCGCGCGTCACTTTGCCCTTCTTCAAGAGCTGATCCATAATGTTGCGCGCCATGTTGGCCGGAATGGCAAAGCCGATTCCTTGGTTCCCGCCCGTCTCGCCGGAAAGGATCGCGGTATTGATTCCGATCAACTCGCCGCGCGAATCGATCAGCGCTCCACCTGAGTTGCCGCGATTGATGGATGCGTCGGTCTGGATAAAGTCTTCGTAGCGCTCGATCCCGAGACCAGCGCGGCCGGTGGCGCTGATGATGCCCATGGTGACCGTTTGTCCGAGGCCGAAAGGATTGCCGATGGCCAGGACTACATCGCCCACCTGCGACTTGGATGAATCCGCGATCGGCAGCGTGGCTAGGCCGGTCTTTTCAATCTTCAAAACCGCGATATCGGTGTACTTGTCAGTGCCGACGATCTTGGCCGGGTACTCGTGCTTATCGAAGAACGACACTTTGACGTCGGTGGCGCCTTCCACCACGTGATTGTTGGTCAAAATGTAGCCGTCCGGGCTGACCACCACGCCCGAGCCAAGACTGGTGGCTCGCTGCGAACGGGGCTGCTCCGGCACGCGGCCGCCGAAAAACTGGCGGAAAAACGGATCCTCGAACATGCCGCGCTGACTGGCCGCTTCCTTCACGACCTTCGACGAAGAGATGTTCACCACCGCCGGTGTAGCGCGCTTCACCACTGGGGAGAAGCTGGTCAGCGGCCCCAAGTCTGTGGTGGCGGCGTGCGCCGAAGAGATGAACACCGGAATGTTGTGCGTAGTGGATACGGTCGCGACCAGCGCCCCAACCAGCAACGCAATCACCGTCAGTAAAACAACCGTGGATGTACGGATGTGACTTTTCATAGTTTGATTTCCTTGTTTCAAGTTTCTTTCAGAGCCGTTTCACGCTCCCGGCTCGCAGTTTGAGTTTCAAAATTCAGATGGCCTGACGGGTCGAGATCCACAACGACATACTGCCCATCGCGCAGCTCGCCTCCCAGAATCTTTCGCGCCATTGGCGTTTCAATTTCACGCTGGATGGCCCGTTTCAACGGCCGGGCGCCGTACACTGGATCGTAGCCGGAGCGGACCAGATGTCCCCGAGCCCGATCCGTCAATTCCAATTCGATGTGCCGATCCTGAAGGCGCTTGCGCAGGCCGTTCAACTGGATCTCGACAATCTCTTTCAAATGCTCCTCTGATAACGTATGGAAAACGATGGTCTCATCCACCCGGTTCAAGAACTCAGGCCGGAAGTGGTGACGCAGCTCATCCAGGACGGTGTCCTTCATGCGGTCGTAGCCGTCGCCGGCGTAGTCGCCCCGATACTCCAAAATCCGATGGCTGCCAATGTTCGAAGTCATGATGACGATCGTGTTCTTGAAGTCCACCGTCCGGCCCTGCCCGTCTGTTAGACGCCCGTCGTCCAGGATTTGCAATAGAACGTTGAACACGTCGGCATGAGCTTTTTCGATTTCGTCGAAAAGCACCACACAATATGGACGACGTCTGACCGACTCCGTTAGTTGCCCGCCTTCTTCATAACCCACGTAGCCCGGAGGGGCGCCGATAAGCCGCGCCACTGCATGCTTTTCCTGATATTCGGACATGTCGATGCGATTCATGGCCTTTTCGTCGTCAAAAAGGAATTCGGCCAACGCTCGCGCCAACTCGGTCTTGCCGACGCCGGTAGGACCCAGAAATATGAAACTTCCAATCGGCCGGTTGGGGTCTTTGAGGCCCGAACGGGCGCGCATCACGGATTCGGCGACCGCCGTGACCGCTTCATCCTGGCCGATTACGCGCTTGTGCAGCTCCACTTCCAGATGCAGGAGCTTCTGCATCTCGCCCTCCAGCAGCTTCGAAACCGGTACGCCGGTCCAGCGGCTGACAACCTGGGCTATGTCCTCCTCGTCCACCTCTTCTTTGAGCAACCGCTTTCCAGACTGTTTCTCTTCTAGACGTGCTTCCTCGGCTTTGAGTTGCCGTTCCAGTCCAGTCAGCTTGCCATACTTCAACTCCGCGGCCCGATTCAGGTCGTACTGGCGCTCGGCCTTCTCGATCTCGACGCGAGTGTGCTCGAGCTGTTCGCGCAGCCCTCGCAGGCGCTGTACGCCCTCTTTCTCGGCCTGCCACTGGGCTTGCAGGGCAGTCGACTCGGATTTCAAATCGGCGATCTCTTTTTCGATCTTCTTCAGCCGTTCCTTTGAGGCTGCGTCCGATTCTTTCTTCAGCGCCTCGCGCTCGATTTCGAGCTGCATGCTACGGCGCAGGATTTCATCCAGGTCGCTCGGCATGGAGTCGATCTCGGTGCGCAACTTGGCGGCGGCTTCATCCATCAGATCGATGGCTTTGTCGGGCAAGAATCGGTCCGTGATGTAGCGGTTCGAAAGCACGGCCGCGGCTACCAGCGACGAATCCTTGATGCGGACGCCGTGATGAATCTCGTAGCGTTCGCGCAGCCCGCGCAGGATCGAAATGGTGTCTTCCACCGAAGGCTGATCCACCAGGACAGTCTGAAAACGGCGCTCCAGCGCGGCGTCTTTTTCGATGTGCTTGCGATACTCGTCCAGCGTGGTGGCGCCGATGCAATGCAGTTCGCCGCGCGCCAGCATGGGCTTCAACAGATTGCCGGCGTCCATGGCGCCTTCGGCCTTGCCTGCGCCGACCACAGTATGCAGCTCGTCAATGAACAGAATGATCTGGCCCTCGGAGGTCTGCACTTCCTTCAAGACCGCCTTTAGGCGTTCTTCAAACTCGCCCCGGAACTTCGCGCCGGCGATGAGCGCGCCCATGTCGAGCGA
>JBGPSX010000243.1:0-6294 GCA_041490325.1 Bryobacteraceae bacterium
ATGGTGTTTGGCGTGTTGCCTTCGCGTTCGACCCGAAACGCCAGGCTGTCCTTCTGGTCGCAGGAGACAAATCGGGCGGCGGCGAGAAACGGTTTTACCGGCAGCTCATCGCCAAGGCCGGCAAAAGATTTGACGATCACCTATCACGAACGAAGAAGAAGGGAACCTAGCATGCCAATCACGCTGAAGGACAAAATGAAGGGCCTGAGCGCCCAGCGTCGCCAGAAAGTGAAAGCGCGCGGGGCGCAGCTCATCGCCGAGGAAATGACCATTCAGGAACTACGCCGCGCGCGCAAGCTCACGCAGGTCCGCATGGCGAAGGTTCTCGGAATCAGCCAGGACGGCGTTTCACGCCTCGAAAAGCGCAGCGATCTCTTGCTCTCGACCTTGCGCAAGACCGTCGAGGCGATGGGCGGCAGCCTGTCGATTGTGGCCGAATTTCCGGACCGCGCTCCGGTTGTGCTCTCAGGCATCGCAATCGAGGACGAACAGCCGATCCGCCCAAAAGCCGCAAACTCGCGCAGGCCAATGACTACGCGAAAGGATCTTTAGACTACTCGAACTGGATCGACTCAACCTGTATTACGTCTTCCTTCAAGGCGCCGGCGATCTTCGCCTTCAGGTCCTTCTCTTTGTTCGTGGTCTTGAGGGCGGCTAGAGTCTTGGCGTTGCCGCGTTCGTCGAACTTGATGAACTTCCCGTCGGCCAGCACGATGCCGTAGCCGCTCTTGGCGCAACTGAGCGCGCAGTCCTTGGTGTGGCTGGAAAGGTCGTTCTTTTTGCAGGCGACGTCGACCACTGTGCCGGTCCAGGTTTCGGCCAGCGCGATAACGGAGGAGAGCAGGAAGCCCGAAATCAGTTTTTTCATGGAAGCTCCTTGGCTTTCAGTTTGGCACAATGCGCCTATCGCGGGAGGACGCCCGGCGGCTCTGGTCGAATTGAAAACGGTCTGGTAAAATGAGAGTAGAATCTCCCAGCAGGCTTCGCCCGTTGTAACCAAGTACCCCTTGATTCCTGGAGCCGCGCTGTTTATACTGGCTTTTTTCGCCGATGAGTGAATAACATGACACCGCGGGAAGATTTCGATCCCTTAGCCCCGCAACGCGAGGCGGCCATGTTTTATGGCCTCTTTCTACGCGGCCATTCACCGGACACTTTGCGCCGGGACATCGACGTCCCCAAGCCCCTCTTGCAAAAATGGCTGAGCTCACAACGTTACGAAACGGGCTTCCGTAATTCTTTGAGACGCGTTTATCAGTATCGTAAGCAGGTTCTGGCGATCTTTGACGAATTGGTTTACAACGAAAAGAACCATCGCCCGCGCCTGCAGTAACAGCAGCCCTTCCTCCTCGACGCGTTTCCCTTACACTAAACAAAGATGAACCATACGCATACTGCGTCTGCCGATGAAGCGCACGCGGATTCGAAGTCGCATATCCTGACCACGCCCACGCGTCCTTTTGATCCGGTGGGCGCCACCAGCGCTTCGGAGATTTTGACGCGCATGCAAGGCACTGCCTTCCAGGGCAAACAGCTCGGCCTGGCATTTGAAGTCTGGAAGAAGATGCTGGGAGACCGCTGCACCATCATGATGGGAATGTCGGGCGCGATGGTGCCGGCCGGGATGCGCCGCCTGGTGGTGCGCATGATCGAGAACCGTCTCATCGATTGCCTCGTTTCGACGGGCGCGAATTTCTTTCACGATCTGCACGAGACCCTCGGCAATTTTCATTACCAGGGGTCGCCCGCGACTGACGATGTTCTGCTGGCTGAGAATCTGATTGACCGCATGTACGATGTTTTGGCCGACGAAGAAAAATTCCGCGAGCACGATCAATGGATCGGCCGCTTCGCCGCCTCGCTCGATCAATCGCGATCCTATACGACGCGCGAGTTTCTGTATTTGCTGGGCCTCGAATTAGGGAAGCACTGCCAGGAAGACGGGATCGTTTCGGCGGCCGCGAAGGCGGGTATTCCGCTGTATTGCCCAGCCGTGGCCGATAGCTCTATTGGCATCGGCATCGCGGCGAATCGATACGCGGGTGGAAATCACTTCACCTTCGACGTGATCGGCGATGTGGTGGAGACCGCGCGAATCGTCGCCGAGTCGAAGGCCACTGGCGTTATATATTTCGGCGGCGGCACACCCAAGAACTTCGTGCAACAGACGGAAGTGACGGCCATCATCATGAACACTGGCGTCACTGGTCACAAGTATGCCGTTCAGTGCGTCACCGACGCCCCGCATTGGGGCGGGCTCTCCGGCTGTACTTTTGAGGAAGCGCAGAGTTGGGGCAAGATCGCCAAAGACGCGTCCATGGTGACGTGTCATTCAGATTCCACCATTGCGATGCCAATTCTGGTCTCAGCGCTGCTCGAGCAACGCGACTTGGTTGCTAATCGCAAACACCCGGCCTTCAAAATGGGTCGCGAGTTGAGCATTTCCGCGTGAGTCCCGTGGCCAGGTTCTTCACGTGGCTGATGGTGGCCGCTTGCATGGCCCCAGCTCAAACACTGAAATGCGATCTCAGCGAGTATAAAACGGTTGAAGGACTGAAGGCGGAGTTGGCCGGTGAAGTTTTGCGAATTACCTGGGACGGAGCGCCCGGCCAGACGGTGCGCGCCGAATTCACGATCCGTAATGCTCAGCCGCTGCTGCGCGAGCTGGCCGTCCGCAACGGACCAGCCGCCTGGGCTGTTATCGCCCGCGGCCTTACTCCGGAATTCGAAGTCACCAGCGGCCGCCGGCGCATGTCGGAACAACAAATGGCGCCCCTGCGCGGGCTAAGAATCCAGCTCACGCCGGAAGTGGCTGGAGAAAGAGCAGTGGAACGCATTTTGGGACGCGCCACTCGACGTTCCGGGACAACCGAACACCAATGTGGATATGCCACGCAGGCCGGAAGAGGTTCGCCGCGCGAAGGCCACCTACAACGCCACGGGCTGCGCCGTGAAGACCGAGGGCGCGCGCCTGGAAGTCACTTTTCCCGGCCTCGACATGGGCATCTTCTCGGGGCAACTTCGCTTTACCGTCTACAAGGGCACGAACCTGCTGCGTCAGGAGGCCATCGCCAAAACCGAGCAGCCCAGCGTCGCCTACAAGTACAACGCCGGATTGCGAGGGTTCGCGATCGATAAAGTGAAGTCGATCAACTGGCAGGATGTGGCGCGCGCCTGGCAGAAGCACGAGTTTGGAGGCGCGGTCAACGCCGATCCGGTCACTCTCCGGGCCCGCAATCGACTCGCGATCGTCGAGACGGACGCAGGATCGCTCGCGATCTTCCCGCCGCCGCACAAATTCTTCTGGGCGCGTGAAATCGAGTTGAACCTCGGGTACGTGTGGTATCGCAAGGACAGCGACAATTCGTTTTCAGCGGGCGTGCGTCAGGCCGAGCGAGAGGAAGAGTATCGGCCATACGGCATTTCCGATGCGGTCTGGAATCGCCGCGTGAACCAATCGCGCCACAACCTCGGAAACTTCGCGCTCTACAACGCACCGCCCGGAACCTGGCAACACATGGCCGTTTACTACTATCTCGGCGCCAGCGATGCGGCATCCACCCAGCGCTCCGTGCTCGCGTTTACACACGGCGACCAGTTCAAACCCATGCCGGGTTATCAAGTTGAGGCCGGTCATTTCCACACGCATTTCAACGAGCAGTTGACCGACCGGGGAACGCTGGATTATCAACCAACCTGGCTACCAGTCTTTCGCAATCTGGGCGTGAACATCCTCATGCTGGCGGACTTTCATAGCGACTCGCATCCTTCTGATCCCGGCCCGCTTCGTTTGGCCGAACAGAGAGTCTACTTCGAAGGCTGCGCCCGGCAATCGGATCGAAGCTTCCTCATCATGCCGGAGGAAGAACCGAACGTTGCCTTCGGCGGTCATTACACCATGGCGTTCCCACGTCCGGTGTTTTGGACGCACGTCCGGGAAGCCGGCCAATCGTTAGTCGAGGAGACCGCGCAGTACGGGCGGGTGTACCACGTGGGTTCCGCGGCAGACGAACTAGAAATGCTGCGGCGCGAGAACGGCTTCGTCTGGCAGTCCCACCCACGCACGAAGGGCTCTACCGGCTATCCGGACGCCACACGCGAGACGCCGCATTTTCGCAGCGATCGTTTTCTAGGAGGCTCCTACCAATCGCTGCCAGTCGACTTGTCCCAAAGACGTCTGTGCGAGTCGCGCTGCTTCGGCACGCTCGACGACATGAACAATTGGTCCGGACCAAAGGTTCTCATCGCCGAGGGCGACACCTACATGAAATATCCCGACGATGAGACGTATCCGCACCTCATGGTCAACTACATCAAACTGGCGCGAGTTCCGAGGTACAACGAGGATTGGAACCCGGTCCTCAACGCGCTGCGGGCGGGCGATTTCTTCGTCACCAGCGGCGAAGTTTTATTTCGGAATTGGAGCATTGAGGGTTCGGGCGCCAAGCGAACTTATACGGCCGATATCGAATGGACCTACCCGCTCGAGTTCGTCGAACTGGTCTGGGGCGATGGCGACAAAGTGGGACATCAGGAGATCCCGGCCACCGGTCTAGCGCCCTTCGGTGAGCACCGCTTTAGCATCCCGTTCGACGCCAGCGGCAAGAAATGGATCCGATTTGCCGCTTGGGATTCCGCCGGTAACGGCGCATTCACGCAACCTGTCCACCTGCGGTAAGCTGCATTCACAAACGGAAGTAGAATCAACCTCGTCAGGAAGGGTCGACGGAAGAGGCCGCATCCGGACCCTTTGCCGGGTCACGACGCTGAAGTATCCGCTC
The DNA here is from genome assembly GCA_041490325.1 of Bryobacteraceae bacterium. GTDB lineage: Bacteria > Acidobacteriota > Terriglobia > Bryobacterales > Bryobacteraceae > Palsa-89. The sequence goes on from JBGPSX010000243.1 coordinate 4,782, forward strand.
CAGGACGACTGCGATCCAATCGCGGACAAAGCCAGGGCCGTGATCTCTTCGGGAGATTGAGGAGTGATCCGAAACAGGATGATTCCGCAGTCGGCCAGCAGGCCCTTACGCTAGGCTAGTTCGCCGAAGTCCTTGTCAAAGGTTATGAGTGTGCGACGCGTGGAGATGCATTGAGCAAGCACGTCGTTGTCAGGTGCTCCCGGATTCGCCTCGGCGATCCATAGAACGTCAGACCGGCGTGACGGAGTGCCTGTACCGCCGGGCGAGGGAAGTTCTCGTCGGCGAGGAACGTCACGCGTGTTCGAGCGGGAATACTTTTTCACCGCGGAGGATCTCGCTCGCATACGCCAAACAGGCACGTACGTCGTCCGCCTTCAAGGTCGGGTAGCTATCGAAAAGTTGCTGGTGGGTCCAGCCGGCCGCCAGGAGGTCGATGACCATCTCGACAGAAATCCTTGTTCCCTTGATAACCGGTTTACCTACAAGGATTCGCGAATCCACCGTGATGTGGTCACGCCAGTCCATATCTTTACCATATCAGAACGACGCCTGTGGACACGAGGTCTGCCGCGACACAACCGCCCAGACCTTGCATTCACAAACGAAGCGCTTGTCTATACGACGCCGTCACGTCGCGCACTTGGCCATCGGAAAGATCCAAGACGATCGCGCGGCCAGCTCGGAGTGCGTCTTGAATCATAGCCGGGTCAGCGAAAAAAGCGACTCTTTCCGTGGCCGGAACATCCGGGACGATTCTTGTTTTGCCATCCTCGACAAGGTAAACCGTAGTCAGACCGAATAGCGGGAACGGCCGATGGTAGACGGCTGACCAGAACATCTCTGAATCCACTCCTCTGAGCAAAACGACCGGATCGGTCCGTCCTTTCGTCTCGGCTACAACGCCCAGCACAAAACTGCGAATCTGCTGGCTGCGGTCGTAAAAGGATCGCGCAACAACACGCGCGAGCGGCATCGAAACGCAAAGATAAATTGCCATCAACCCAATCACTGAGATTCTCGCAAGCCAGCCCGACCTCCAGCCGCAGACCACCGCCCATCCGCCCCATAGCGCCAGCCCAATAAGAGGAATCGTCAAGTAGGATGCATCGATGTGATCTCGCAAGGGCAGCAGGGGCGCCAGCACGATCAGGAACCAAGCCGCGAAAAACACCGTCAACCACTCGCGCTTGAGAATTTTCCGCGTTAAGAAACCCAACAGGCCGAGCATCAAAACCACTGTCAGAAGCGACCGGTAGGGAGAAGGATAGACTCTGAGGTAAATCAATCGACTGGGTCCCAACGCCCATTTCCAGTACGTCCAGAGCGTAGGGAAAATGCTCGCGTCCCAGAATAATTTGTAGGGACCCTGAGCAGGAAGCGGAGCAACCCAAGTGTGAATCGCGGAGTAAGCCGCGGACGCGAGAAACATGGGCCAGACCTTGGACAGAACGTGGCGGGCACAACATAGGGCATAAGCCGCGGCCAATGCCGGATAGACGACGTTCAGCTCGAG
>JBGPSX010000244.1:0-6237 GCA_041490325.1 Bryobacteraceae bacterium
AGTTAGAGCCTTCACCGAATGGCGGACATTGGCCGGCACGATCGCCACCAAGCCCGGCCGGGCGATTTTCGTGACACCGTCGACGGTCACCTCGACCTCGCCCTCAATGACTTCCCAGACTTCTTCCTGAGGATGAAAGTGTTCGTGAATGGACGAGCCGCGCGCGAAGTGGTAATGCGCAAATGTCATGCTCGGCGAGTGGAAATAGCGTCCATGCCAGCCCGGCAATCGCTCAATGAAATCCAGGCTGCTGGTGTCGACAAATGGCATGCGCTTTTTCAGTCTAACGCGGCCACGACGGCCAAGGACAGGCATGGAGGTACTCGATATTCCAGGCGCCTTCTGACTTTTTCAGGATCAACACCAGATCGGTAGCGGCTGGAAGTGCTCCCGGTTTGATGAAGGTGCGCGTGACCTCGACACCGGTGACATCCGGAGTGATCCATCGGATGCTGGTGACCTTATATAAGACCGGCCCCTTCTCATCGAAGGGCTGGCAGTCTTCCAACGTTGGCAGTTCGACGGATGCGGGAAGCAACTTCCGCAATTGACTGGGATCGCCGCTGTTCTCAGCGCGAGCGAGTTGGTCAATGAACGTTTGGATCTCGCGGTCCGATTTATCCTGTGCGCTCTGGCCAAAGAGGGGCGAAACGAGCAGTATCGGTACGAAGATAAACCTCATGTCCAGTAATGCCTCGAAGCACGAATCCCCTTCGAGGGAAGTTCAGCGGGAAGCCGAATGGCGGCGGAAGAAAGAGCGTAACGCAGTATCATGGGAGCCGGAGAGACCGCCTCATGAACCAAAAACTGAATCTCACTCTTGCGCTTGCGATCGGCCTAGTCGGCGGCGGCATTCTTTCTCACTACCTATCGCCTACGCCGGTACTCGCACAATCGCAAGCACCTATCCTGATTCCCGCTCCCACACAGCGTATATCGCTGAATACGGGGCTAGGAACGAAAATGGGAGACCTGGACCTGAACCAGGGCACTGTCAAATTGTGGCCTGGCGTGACAGTTCATGCCTGGCGTGACAGTTCATATTGATAAGACAGACCGAACAGTAACCCTGGAACTCAAAGCCGCAGACGATTCAAGGTAGCCCACTAGCCAGATTCTCTGTCGATCAGTTGCGCGCGCCCGCCGCCGAGTTCGGTTCGATCGCGCCGTCAGCGGGTTCGCCCATCCAGCGATGGACGGCTTCCTGGAGCTTTTCCAGACTGACCGGTTTGCTGATGTAATCGTCCATGCCGGAGCCCAGGCACTTCTCGCGATCGCCCTCCATGGCATTCGCAGTCAACGCGCAGATGGGCGTTCGCCGGGAATTTCCTTCGCGATTCCGGATAATGGCCGTGGCTTCGAAGCCGTCCATTTGCGGCATCATGCAGTCCATCAGCACTAGGTCGTACTCGCGCTTTTCCATCGCGTCCACAGCCTCGCGGCCGTTGACCACCGCGTCGGCGGCGAGGCCGAGTTTCTGAAGCAACCGTAGCGTGATCCGCTGGTTGATTTCGTTATCTTCGGCCAGCAACACCCGGCGATTCGCGTGCCTGCCTGGCTTTAACTCTGCCACCGGAGCGGTTTGCGCAGGCCCTGAAACCGGGCGCGCTATCGGAGCAACCGGAATTTTGATCGGCGCTTTTTGCGGGCGAGCAACCGGCGCCGGACTCACCACCGTTTCGCCCTCCGCCGGCTTGCCGAAGAATGCCGTGAACCAGAACTGGCTCCCATGGCCCAGCGCGCTCTCCATTCCGATTTCGCCATCCAGCATTTCCACCAATTGTTTCGAGATCGCCAGGCCCAGGCCCGTGCCGCCGTACTTTCGCGTGCTGGAGCCGTCGCCCTGCGTGAAACTCTCGAATAGCCGGCTCTGGTAGTCGGTCGCGATTCCGATACCGGTATCGTGCACTGTGAAGCGGATCTGGATACGATCCATCGATTCGGTAACCAGCTCCGCGGTCAGGCCGACGCGGCCGGAGTCAGTGAACTTGATGGCGTTACCCAGCAGATTGGTGAGAACCTGGCGCAGCCGTTCGGGGTCGCCCACGGCCACGTCCGGTAGCGTGGGCGAGATCTCCGAAACAAAGTCGAGGCTCTTGGCGCGTGCTTGCAGCGCGAACAGCGAGATGGTTTCCTCGAGAATCGTCTTTAACAAGAATGGAACACGATCGAGCCGTAGTTTTCCGGCCTCGATTCGCGACAGGTCCAGGATGTCGTTGATCAACGTCAGCAGGGAATCAGCCGAGCGTTTGATCGACTCCGCGTACTCCTGCTGCTCGGCCGTGAGATGCGTGCCCAGCAGGAAATCGGTCATGCCCAGCACTCCGTTCATCGGAGTGCGGATCTCGTGGCTCATGTTGGCCAGGAACCGGCTCTTGAGCTGAGTCGCCTCGCGTGCGGTAACGAGAGCCGATTCCAGTTCATCGTTCTTCCGCTCCAGCTCCTGGGCGTATTCCTTTAACGTTCGCTCGTCCGTTTTTCGGCTGGTGATGTTCCGTAAGATCGCGATCCACTGCTCCCAATCCAGCGGCAGCACGCGCGTTTCATAGGCTTCCTGCCCGGATCGGCCATCCACCGTGAATTCGATAATCTCCATCGCGTTGGTCTTGCGGACGTTGTCCTGGGCCTCTCCCAATTGCGAGACGACTTCGCCCGGGAGAATATCGTGCAGCTTGCGGGCGATGAATTTCTCGGGCGTCAGGAACGGGTCGGACCTTTGGCCACCTTTGGCGTCCAGTACTTTTCCGTTGCGATCGACGCGCAGGAACAAGTCGGGAAAAGCCTGGAACAACGCTCGCAATTCGGTGGCGATCTGATAGGCCTGGTCCTCGCTGGTCTTGCGTTCCGTTACATCCACCGCGGCCATACGGATTCCGGCGGGGTGCCCGGATGCATCGCGTAGCAACTGCTCATGCACTTCCACAATCACTTTGCTTCCGTCCGGACGAATCCACTCGCGCTGGTAGGGCAGCAATGCCTGTTGCCCGGCGATCTTGCGGCTGATCTGTTCGCGATAACGCTCGCGCTCCAAACTGGGGACAAAGTCGGCGCAGTGCTTTCCGATTACGTCGCGCGTTCCGAGTCCCAGCAGACTGCACTGTTGTCGATTGGCGCGCCGGACCATTCCCTGCCGATCGATTTCAAGATAGCCGATGGGCGCACTTTCAAACAAGTCGCCGGCGACACCCTTCGAACTCTCGTCGCTAGCGGCGAACTCCAAATGCACTGCTGGCTTTCGAAGATAGTTGATGACTATCGCAAGAACCACGAAGCATAGCAGCCAGATGAAGGGTTGAAGGATGGCCAAGTACAATAACTCCTCGAGTCAACGACGATAAAGTTACTTCAAGAAGCTATCGGCACTGGGGCCTAAATCCTTTAGTTCGAAAACCTTAAGGAGCTAGGCGAGTCACCGTACTATGGGCCGGACAGGGGTAGTCGAGGTTAGCCACCGACCAGATTGATGGCGCCGATTCCGCCCTTTACGTCGAGCCGGATGGTCGTCTTGGAATGACCATAGGCGTCGTTGACGTATTCACCGTCCCGTTTCCTGAGGTTTCGGGCGTTAACTCCGCCGATTCCGCCCTTGGCTTGAGCCACCACGCCGACGTTCTCCGGCAGGTAGATGGTCGCCTCTCCGACGCCTCCGCTGATATTCACGTTGTAATCGTTCTTGGGTACGCCTCGAAGATCGACGCGCAAGGCGCCTACTCCCATGTGAATCTCGATGCTGCGCAGAGTCAGAGTGCCTAGGTCGAGCCGCCCTTCGCCGGCCCCGAAGTCGATGGTCAGGTCGATCGGCTTTTCATCATTCAGGCGGATGTCCCATCGATCCTTAGAGTTATGGTGCCGAGCGTGGGAGGGCTCCTGGATCATCAGTTGACCCCGGAATCCTGCTGGGTCATAGCGCACTTCGGGCTTGAACGCCGGCCGGTCGTAGGTGAACTCGGCATCCATCAATTTGGACGAGCCGCCGTGAACCCGCAGTTCTCCCGCGCCCATCTTGACCTGGACTCGAACCAGTTCGGACTTATCCAGGTCCACCGAACGAGTCTCGGTTCGTAGCGGACCTGACGGTCCGAGGTCGACAACACAACCCGCCAGGATCAGAAGAGAAGCTACAGGCGTCCCGGTCAAGAGCCGATAGAAGAGGGGTGTCATTCGAGGTTCACCTTACCATGAAATACGGTGACTTCGACGGCTCAGTTCCGTTCCAGTTGTGTGCGAATAGTGTCTAAGGTGATTGTATTAGCCGGTTCGAGCGGGAACTCCGACTCTAAACCACATTCTTGCCTTAGTACATTTTCACGCAGCAACCTACTTGTTAGACTGAAGCATCGTGATAGGCAGTCCCGTGTCCTGCTTATATTGCCGTAAGAACATCGGTCCCCTGCGCCGCCTGAGGGACAAGCACTTCTGCTCCAGGGACCATCGACGGAAGTTAATGTCGAAGTCCGCCAAGGCGTTGCGGGAAGCCGAGGAAATGTATGGGTTCGACGGTTCACAGTTACCGTCCTATCGCGCCATACTCCAGGCCAAGCCAGAAGAAAAGGGCGAGAGCCGTTCCGGGTATGGCACTTTGATCTTGGTGGCGGCGGCGGTCGCTGTCCTGCTGTTGGCGGTGGCCCAGATGCCCATGGGATCGCCTGCGCCGAAAGCCCCTGCCTCACTAACCCTTGCAACCCCAGCCGCCACCAAGAGCGGTTTCGCGCGCATGGTTGGAAATCTGATTCAAAGCAAGGCCTCGGGCACTTTACGCGAGGATTTTCGATCCGGCATCGGGAACTGGGAAGGACTGAGGTCCGCAAGCTCAGACTGGGCAAGTGACTCGGGACAGGTTCGGCCAGCGTCGCTGCGCCTTTGGAAGCCGTCCACTTCCATGTCCAACTACGAGATGGAATTCATGGGCCAGATCGAGCGCAAGAGCATGGACTGGGCGTTTCGTGCTTCGGACACCAAGAATTACTATGCGACCAAGCTGATCATTACCAGGCCGGGGCCCTTGCCCAATGCCGGACTGATCCGCTTCATCGTTCTGGACGGCCGGGAACGCGAGCGAGTGGAATTGCCGTTGCCCCTCACGCTGGAACGGAACACGGACTATCGTGTGCGCGTCAGCGTGCGAGGTACGCGCTTTCTGACCTCGGTAAACGGCCAGTTGGTCAGTTCATGGACTGACAGCCGGCTGAGCCGCGGCGGCGTGGGGTTCTTCTCCGAAGACGGTGAAGCGGCCCTGCTCAAGTGGGTCAGCGTTTCCGAACGCGATAGCTTCCTGGGACGCATCGTCTCGCATTTCTCGTTGATCTCGTTCCCCACGGCGCCGCAACAATAGCGCGCTGCATCGTGCCGCAAGCACGGTTGATGTGCTACTTTGAAATTTCACAGCGTTCTGATGCCTTGTCGCTGTATCTGTTATTTACTGGTCTTCGCGGTCCCCGCTTTTCCATTCGCCTCCGATCCCAAACTAGCTCAGCGTGCGCTTCAGCAGGGCCTCTTATACGAGGCGGCCAGTCAGTGGACTGACGCGGAAAAGTCGTACACGCAAGCGATCCAAGCCGACAGTTCTCTCGCGGTGGCCTATTTGCATCGCGGCCGGGTGCGCTACCAGCTGGCCGACTACCAGTCCGCGCTCGAAGATGGCGCCACGGCCGGACGCCTCCAGCCGGCCAACGCGGAAGGCTGCCAGCTTCGCGGAGATGTATACCGGAAACTCGGGGACCCGCGGCGAGCAGTCGCCGAATACAATCGCGCCATTGAACTCAAGCTGGACACGGCGGCTATTTACAACAGCCGTGGCGCAGCCCACGCGAGCCTGGACGAATTCGACCAAGCCATCGCCGATTACACCCGAGGCATCAAGCTACGGCTGGATGATCCGGGTCCAATCAAAGAACGGGGAAACGTCTACGCGTCGGCCGGCCGTTATCGCGATGCGATCGAAGATTACGATCAGAGCATCAGCCTGAAGTCCGACTCGGCGGATGTCTATCTGGATCGCGGCTTTGCGTGGGGACAAATCGGTGACTTCCGTCGAGCCATTCAGGACTTCAACAAAGCGCTTACGCTGCGTCCACGCGATGCCAAGGCGTTTACATTGCGCGGCGCTTCGTACTTGAAACTCGACCAGAACGAAAACGCAGTCGCCGATTTTTCCGAAGCGGCGAAGATTAATCCGGTGGACTCCTATCCGCTGCTGGCGCGCGCCGCCGCGCTGGTGCGATTGGGCCGGCACATGGA
>JBGPSX010000245.1:0-6236 GCA_041490325.1 Bryobacteraceae bacterium
ACATTATTCGTATCTCAGTGCCACCACGGGATCCAGGCGCGCCGCCTTGTTCGCCGGCCAAATCCCAAAGAACAGCCCCACCGCGATCGACACAATCACGCCCAACGCCGCAGCCCACAAAGGCACCGCCGTTGGCAGACTCGGAAACACCATCCGGGCAGCGAACGAGATCGACCATCCGAAGGTCATGCCGATCAGGCCACCCATCCCAGTGAGCACCACCGCCTCAGTCAGAAATTGCAGGACAATGTCGGCCCGGCGCGCGCCAATGGCCTTGCGAATCCCGATTTCCCGGGTACGTTCGGTCACCGACACCAGCATGATGTTCATCACGCCGATTCCACCGACCAGCAGACCAATGGAACTCAGCACCACCATCACCAGCGCCACCATCGCCGTCACGCTGTGGAATTGTTCCACCATTTGCTCTGAAGTGGAGATGAAGAAATCGTCCGGCTTGTTCACCGGAACATGCCGCTGGATGCGCATCACCGCCCGCGCCTCATCGATCGCCGCCGGCAGTTTCCCAGGCAGTGCAACCACCACCAACATGTTCTCCTTGGCCGCGGGGAACATTTTGTGCATCGTGAAATAAGGCAGCAGCATTCGCATATCGTCTTGGCCAGGGAAGGATGCCGCCGGCCGTTTCATGACGCCCACGATCTCGAATTTGTGACCGTTCAGGTCGATCCATTTCCCAAGCGGATCTTCGCCGCCGCTCATCAGCGCTCTTGGGACATCTTCACCAACCACGATCACAGGCATGTGATGCTCGTTCTCGACGTCGGTGAAGAAGCGGCCTTCCTTCATTTCCGCTTGCCCCCCTGAGACGTACGATTCCTCAGTGCCGCCGATTTGCGGCTGATACAGCTCGTTGCCTTTGTAGCGCGCCAGGTTGATAGCCGGCCCTCGTCCGAAAGTGTTCGGAAAAAGATACGGGCTCACGTATTGAACCGATGGACATCGCAGCGCAATGGCTTGCCCATCTTGATAGGTCAGAGATTTACGGCGCACTTCGTCCGGCTTGACGCTGTTGAAGCCGATCGGAAATTTGAAGATGATGGCCGTGTTCGTCCCGAAGCTGCGCAACACGTTCGTGATCGCGCCGTCCAATCCCGCGATAATCGAGCCCACGCCGATGATCGTGCCGGTCCCGATGATCACGCCCAGGACAGTGAGGAACGAGCGCATCTTGTGTTCGCGCACGGTATTGAGCGCCAGCCCGATTGCGGATCCCAGTTCGACTCTCGTCATCGTTCCACCCTCAGAGCTTCAATCGGATCCAGCTTGGAAGCGCGCTGCGCCGGATAGATTCCAAAAAACAATCCCACCGCGGTCGATAGCGTCAGGCCGATCAACACCGCAGAAGCGGGCACCGCCATCGGCACGGGCGTGAGCGTTCGCACCAGAACGGCAACCAGCCAGGCCAGGATCACGCCGAACAAGCCCCCTATTCCCGAAAGCATCGAGGACTCCACCAGGAACTGGTTCAAGATATCCTGCCGCCGCGCGCCGACCGACTTTCGAATTCCGATTTCATGCGTCCGTTCCGTGACCACAGCCAGCATGATGTTCATGATGACAACTCCGCCTACGATCATGAATACCGACACAACCGCAATAGCGGTGGCGGCGATGGCGCCTGTAAGCCGATCCCACGCTCCCACCAGAGCGTCCGAAGAAATGATCGAGAAATTGTCATCCTGACTGGGCTGCACGTGACGCCGGGCGCGCAGCAGACTGCGGATCTCATCCTTGGCCTGCTCGAGCACCGTCTGGTCGAGCGCTTTCCCGGCGTAGCGGACGCCTTGTCTTGAACCGTAAATCTGAAAGTACGTTCCCACCGGAATTTCGACGAAGGCATCCTGCGACTGGCCAAAGACGCTGCCCTTCGCCACGGCCACGCCAATGATGGTGAACGGGCGGCCATCCACCTTCAGCGTTTTGCCAATGACGTCCGCATCCCCGAACAGGTTGTTCTTCACATCGGCGCCAAGAACCGCGACTAGCGCATGATGTTCGTCCTCGATCTCGGTGAAGTAACGTCCGCTAGCGATCTGCGTGTTCGCGAGCACGGCCCAATTCGCAGTCCCGCCCGTAAGACCCACGCTGGTCAAGGTCTCCGTTCCCGCCGAAACGCCGACGCCACGCCCGGAAGCCATGCCCAGCTCGGTTACCAATGTCGTGTTCTGCTTCAGGTACTCGAACTCAGCGGGACCCAGCTCGGGATTCTTCTTTTGAAGCTCCAGAAATTTCTTCGGGTTGAAATTTCCGATGAACGCGATCTTCACAATGCGAAAGCCGTCCGCGCCCATGTTGGAGACGCTGTTGGCGATATAGACGTCCATGCCGTGGATGATCGACATGACGGCGATGAGAGTCGTGGTCGCCAGAATGATTCCCAGCAACGTGAGGAAGCTACGAAGCTTGCTGGAACGCAACGAATCCGCTGCAACAACCGCCGACTCGCGAAAGGACGCAGTCTGAGCCACTCTAGTTATAAGACGAAGGCCTCCGGCACTTTGTTCCGCACTTCCTCAATCCATTCCACCAGAACCCCGTCCAACCAAAAGCGGGGCCTGGTACTGGACAGGAAACCCAGGTGTCCGCCGTGCTCGACAGCCAGCAATTTCAAGTAAAGATTTTGCGCGAAGGCGGGGTGTTGATAAACCTCGAACGGGATCAACGGATCGTCCTTGGATTGTATCAGCAGGGCCGGCACGCGGATGCGCTCCAGATACTGATTAGATGACTGCGTGGCATAGTAATTGTCCGCGGTACCGAATCCGAATGCGCGCGCCGTGAACAAATCATCGAACTCATAAACGCTCTTCACGCGGTCGAGATCCTCGAGCCGGAACAGTCCCGGCGTCAGGCTCTCCTTCAACAGGATCCGCTTTTTCAAACGGCTCAGGAATCGCGATGAGTAAATGAAATTGGAGCGAAGGCGTAAACGCGCTGCGCAGGCTGCCAGGTCAATGGGAGCCGAAACCGCACAAACGCCGGCCATCAACTGCTTCGCCGATTCACCGAGTTCCCCGGCGAGTTTGAGCACCACGTTGCCGCCCAGCGAAAACCCGGCCAGAAAGATCGGAGCGTGCTTTGGTAGCTGCCGGATGACGGCCAGCAGGTCCGAGGTTTGGCCCGAGTGATACAAGGCCTTGCCGCTCAGATGTTCGGTGCCGCCGCAGCTTCGCATGTTGTAGCGATGCACCGTCCAACCAGATTCGAGAGCCGCCTGCGCCAGGCTGCGCGCGTATCCGGCGGCGCTCGATCCTTCCAGACCATGCACCAGAATCAGTTCACCGTGGGGCGCCGAAGCGGGCCTCTGCGAATGCACCAGCACCTGCACGCCAGGCTCAGTTTCATACAGCTTCGCTTCCACCGGAAAGCGTTGCTCATCTAATTGCCGGCGCCAATAGTTGCCGGCGATGGTCAGCAGATGGGGATTCCGAAAGAAGGGAACAAACGGCCGCAAGTATATATCTTAGGCGAGCCGTGGCGCGCGCTTCAGCGTGCCGTGTTCGCACTCATGCGAACACTGGTTTATGCCGTAGCCCCATCCAGAATTTTCTGAATCAGCACATCGTACTCAATCCCAGCCGACGCGGCAGCTTGCGCGAAATCCTCATCGCGCGCCAGCGACGGATTGGGGTTGGCCTCGATGGTCACGATCTCGCCCGCCGAAGTGAGCCGGATGTCGATGCGGCCGAGTCCTTGAATCTTCAGCACCCGATACACTTTGCGTGCGACTCGCGCGAGTTTCTCGTCCAGGCCGGCCGGAAGTTCGCGAGCCGGTCCGTTCTGAATGCCCCATTTCTTACGATAGGCGTCGTCCCACTTGGCTTTGAACGTGGCAAACTTCGGTTCGTCCTCGGGCACCTGGTCGAAGAAGATCTCGCGCGGTGGAAAGACCGTGAGCTTCTTGTTGCCCATCACGCTCAAATACAGCTCGCGGCCGTCAATGAACTCTTCGATCAATGCGTCGCAATGAAATTTCTCATGCACGAAGCGCGCGCGATCCAGCGCTTCTTCCTCGCTACGCGTGAACGACGCCTTGCTGATGCCGTCCGACGATTCTTCGCCCACCGGTTTCACGAACGCTGGAAAAACGAAGCGACGCAGCCGCTTCAACGGCCGCGATTCCTGCGAAATGACGAAGTGCGGAACGCGCACGCGATGGTATGCCAGCACCTTCTTCGCCAGGGCTTTATCTTTGCAGAGCATCAAACCATCGGGCCGCGCGCCGGTGTAGCGCACATTCATCAATTCGAGCAGCGCCGGGATGTTCGGCTCATGCGCCCGATTGGAATGGAAGGATTCGGTGAGATTGAACACCACCTCCGGAGCGAACGATTTTAACTTGTCGACGATCGCCACTGCGTCGTTGAAGACCGCTAGCGTCTCCACTTCGTGACCCAGCTTCTGCAGGCACCCGAGCACATCGGCTTCGGTAGGCTTGTCCTCCTGTTCTTTGAGGTCTTCGGGCGAGAACGTCTGATCGGCGGCTGTGCGGCGGGCAACATCAAAGAGAACCAGGACCTTCACGGTTAGACAGACCTCTTGAAGCGGCCGGTATACAGATGATTGGTGACCAGTGCCGCAAGATACGCGGCAAGTTCGAACCATAGCCGCGCGCGATCCGATGGCGGAGGCGTGGTGAGCCCAAGTTTCTGGCAGCGTTGAACCAGTTTGCGCACCAACATGTCTACCGTGTACTTATGCTGGCCGGTCCAACGCACGATGGAACCCACCAGCGCGGCGCGGCTCTTGCGCATCGCTTGCGCGGCGGATTCGCCGTTGGGCTCGCCATTTCCGAACAGAACACGCAGATCGGCATCATAGAAGTCTGGGAAATCCTCGGCGTATAGTTTTCTTCGCCCAGCGTAGTACCGCGCCAGTGTCTTTCGCAACTTGCTCGCGTCAGAAATAAACCTTCGAGCCTTCAATTTTGGCGTGTGCGTCCTCGCTCCTTCCATCAGCGAGTCGACGAATTCGAGTTTCTCGAGCGCCTTCCAGCCGCGGTATTGCTTGCGCCACTCCTCTGGCGCCATCGAGAGCCACACCGCGAATGTTTCGGCGAAGTCTTCATCGGGATGCGCTTGCGCGTACCAATTGGGAAGATGCCGAACAAAGCCTTTGCTGTAAGGACGCGGCCGGTAGGTTTCCGGCGTGTACTCGGCCTCTGGGCTTCCAAACACTTTGCGCCAGTCGTCACGCGATGAGAATCGAAACGCATGATCGATCGCATGACCGCATTCATGGCGCAACAAGCGCTGGCACCACTCCGCCGTGCCACCCTCGACCTCGAGTGTCTGCCGCAATTCCAGCGCCTTCAATCGATGATGCGCGAGATAAAACGGGATTGCGATCGCCGGAACACCTTCAGGCGAAAACCATTCGTCGCCCAGATAGCAGGCCGGCCGAAAGGCGAGCCCGCGCGCGGCGAGTTCTTCGTACAGTTGCGCAACGCGAGGTTCCAGCTCGCTGCCGGCAATCTGCCCCCGCAAATCGCAGATGCGCCATTTGAGCAGCTCGTCGTCTTTGAGCGTTGCCCAGGCTGGTTCGGCTTGTCCTTCCACGGCTTACATCGTAGCGGAAATCGGGAGCTGTCCAGAGCTGTCCCTAATTACACGACCGTTTTCTTCCAGGCGCCGCGGCGGAACCAGAGGATGCCGAGCAGCGCGAGCATCGAATCGGCGATCACGACCGCGATAAACACGCCGCGCGGGCCCATCCCAGCTTGGAAAGCCAGAAACCAGGCGACGGGTATCTGGCAGACCCAGAAAGACAGCAGGTTTAAGACGGTGGGCGTGAACGTATCGCCTGCGCCGTTGAATGCCGCGGTGATCACCATGCCGTAGGCATAAGAGATGTAGCCGTAACTCAGCAGCCGCAAGCCGCTCACGGCCAGGGGGACCACTGCGGGATCGCTGGTGAACAGCGCGATAATCTGCTCGGCGAAGGTGATGAAGATCAGGCCCACGCCGCCGAGAAACAGCATGTTGTAGAAGCCCGTACGCCAGACAGACTTCTCGGCGCGATCGGGTTTCCCGGCGCCGAGATTCTGGCCCACCAGCGTCGTCGCGGCGTTGCTCATGCCCCAGGAGGGAAGAATCGCAAAAATGATGATCTTGATTGCGAGCGTATTCGCGGCCACAGCGGCGCTGCCGAAGGTTGCGATGATGCGCACCACTCCGATCCAGCTCGCCATTTGCACCATGTACTGAAAGATC
>JBGPSX010000246.1:0-6229 GCA_041490325.1 Bryobacteraceae bacterium
CATCGAAGTGCTGGGCCACTTCGACAACTCGGCTAACAATCCGAACAATCCCGACCCGACCGCGCTGGTCGTATACGGTGAGCAGACCTGGAACGAGATGCTGGGCGGGCTCATCGACGTTTCACTCGATCCGCGTGAGGCCCCGCCGGAACTGTTTGAGACTGTCCCGGTCAAGAAAGAAATCAGTCAAGCCTCAACCAGCAGCAAATAAGAACGAGGTCCACGTATGACATTGCCGATTGTTCGCGCCGCGGCGCTGTGCGCCGGAGTTGCCAGCCTGGCGTTTGCAGGCACGACAACGCCGGTGACGTATTACCACGACGTGGTTCCGATTCTGCAGAAGCGCTGCCAGAATTGCCATCGGCCGGGCGAAATCGGGCCGATGGCGTTGCTGACTTATCAGCAAGTCCGGCCCTGGGCCAAAGCAATCAAATCGGCGGTGGTCTCGCATGTCATGCCGCCCTGGGATGCCGATCCGCGCTACGGATCGTTTGCTAACGATCGTTCTCTTCCGGCGAATGAAGTCGATACGCTGAGTAAGTGGGTAGACGCGGGCGCGCCCGAAGGCAAAGCCGCTGACGCCCCACCGCCGGTGGAGTTCGCCGACGGTTGGAGAATCGGCAAGCCCGATGTAGTTTTCGAAATGCCAAAAGAGTTTCACGTCCCGGCCACCGGCACTGTGGAATACCAATGGATCAAGATGCCCAGCGGCTTCACCGAGGACAAATGGGTGGAAGCGGTCGAAGTTAGGCCCGGAAACCGCGCCGTGGTGCATCATTCTGTCGTGTACGCTCGTGACCAGGATTTGCAATATGGGAAGAAAGCGCCGTACGGCGAATTTTTCCAAATCGCCGGCGAAGACGTCCGGGGTATTCTGAAGGACCGGATCGCCGCTCGGCGAACGATGTTTTCCAACAGCATGGAACCGGAGCATCTGCAAGTGTTCGCGCCCGGCGCCGATCCGATCCTCCTAAAACCGGGACAAGCCCGCTTGATTCGCGCGGGTTCCGACATCATCTTTGAAATGCATTACACCACCAACGGCAAGGAGGCCGCCGACCGATCCAAGGTTGGGCTGGTCTTTGCGAAGCAGCCGCCCACCGAACGCGTTCGAACGATTCGCCTGAACAACGGGACGCCGCTTGCGATCCCGCCGGGCGAAGGGAATTATCAGAAAGAATCGCACGTGGAGCTGCTGCAGCCGATGAAGATTGTCTCCTTCATGCCGCACATGCACCTGCGGGGGAAGTCGATGGAGTTTCGCGTTACGTACCCCAGCGGCGAATCGGAAGTGTTGCTCAGCGTTCCCAAATATGATTTCCGGTGGCAGATGACTTACTACTTGAAGGAACCCAAGATCCTGCCGAAAGGCACCGTGATCACTTGCGTGGCGGCCTTCGACAATTCCGTCAACAATGTGAGCAACCCGGATCCGGCCAAGACGGTGAGAGATGGCCGCCAGAGCTGGGATGAAATGATGGCGGGTTTTGTGGACTTCAGCCTCAGCCCCACGCAGTCGCTGGATGTCATGCAGGATGCGGCCAAGACGACGGCGGAAGTCACCAAATAAAGCTGCGCCCCCGGAACGAGCTGCTGGATTTTTCGCGCCGGGTTGTTATACTTGCACCTTCCAGTTTTCTAGATCAAAGGAGAATGTGTACTGATGAGGCTCATTGACTCGGTGCTGCCAGGTTTGCTGCTCCTAAGCCCTGTACTGGCTGTCGCTCAAAACAATTCGTTCGACGGACTTACTGGAAATATCAGTAACTTGTATCGGCTTTCCAATACGAAGAGCCGGTCCATCAGTCCCGAGAATTTTACCGGTGAAAAGGGCAAGGGCGGCATGGCGAAAGAGGGCACGGCTTCGGCGCAAGCCCGCGACCTCGGTCAAGGTTGGAAGGTCAATCCGTATGTCATCATCCCGGCCGGGCAAACCTTCACACTGGGCGAGATCAATACTTCGGGCGCCATCCAGCACATTTGGATGACGCCGACCGGAAACTGGCGTCACTCGATTATCCGAATGTACTGGGACGATGAAGCCGAGCCGTCGGTGGAGTCGCCGGTCGGAGACTTCTTCGCGATGGGCTGGGGCAAGTACGCTCCGCTCTCATCGCTAGCGATCTGCGTAAATCCGGGCAGTGCGTTTAATGTTTATTGGCCCATGCCGTTCCGCAAGAAGGCTAAGATCACCATGCAGAACATAGATGCTCAACCCATGCGTCTGTACTATCAGATCGATTACGCCGAAGGCCCGGTCCCGGCCGACGCCGGCTACTTCCATGCGCAATTCCGCCGAACCAATCCGCTGCCTTATAAAGACGTCTACACCATCCTCGACAATGTCAAGGGCAAAGGCCATTATGTGGGAACGTACATGGCTTGGGGCGTCCACAACAACGGCTGGTGGGGAGAAGGCGAAATCAAGTTCTACCTGGATGGCGACAAGGACTTTCCGACCATCAACGGAACCGGTACCGAGGATTATTTCAACGGTTCATACAACTTCGAGAATCAGGAACGCAAGCAGTACGAGCCCTTCACGACGCCATATTCCGGACTGGCGCAGGTCATCAAGCCCGATGGACTGTATGTCTCGCAGCAGCGCTTCGGTCTGTATCGCTGGCACATCATGGATCCGGTCCGGTTTGAGACCGACTTCCGTGTCACGATTCAAGCTCTGGGATGGCGCGCGAACAGGACCTACCTGCCATTGATGGATGACATTTCCTCCGTCGCCTTTTGGTACCAGACGGAACCGCACGCGACGTTCCCAAAACTGCCCGACAAGGAACGGCTGGGAATCGAGTAAGCGGAGCTCGTTACGCGAGAATGTCGTGGATGACCTGGCCGGCGATGCCGGTCAGGCGCGCGTCCAGTCCTTGAAACTTCACCGTCAGCCGCTTGTGATCAATGCCGAGCAAGTGCAGCATCGTTGCGTGGAAGTCAGGAACCGCGACGGGATTCTCCTGCGCGGCGTATCCGAACTCGTCGGTAGATCCGTAGCTGATTCCACCTTTGATGCCGCCACCTGCAAGCACGAACGAAAAGCCTTTGATGTGATGATCACGCCCGTCGCCACCCTGCGACATGGGTGTGCGGCCAAACTCACCGCCCCACACCACTAGCGTGTCGTCCAGCATGCCCCGTTGCTTCAGATCCTGGATCAGCGCCGCCGTCGCCCGATCCACTTCCTGCGCTTTGATCGTCACGTTGGCCTTCACGCCGCTGTGATGATCCCAATCGCGATGATAGAGCTGGATGAAACGCACACCGCGCTCCGCCAGCCGGCGCGCCAGCAGGCAATTGGAGGCGAAAGATCCATCGCCGGGTTTTGCTCCGTACATTTCCAGTACGTGCGCGGGCTCTTTGCTCATGTCCACCAAATCCGGCACGCTGGATTGCATCTTGAACGCCAGCTCATATTGCGCGATCCGCGTGAGAATTTCCGGATCCTTGGCGGTGCGATTCTCCAAGCGATTCAGCGCGTTGATTGCGTCGATGGAATCGCGCTGCAAGGCAGTATCGAGCCCGGGCGGTCGTCGGATGTGCAGTACCGGATCACCCACGGAATTGAATTGCACGCCTTGGAAGCGGCTGGGAAGAATACCCGCCGACCACTGCCGCGCCGCAATCGGCTGCATCTGCCCGCCCTTGCCGGCCGACATCAAGACCACGAATCCAGGAAGGTTGTCCGCGTCCGAGCCCAGCCCGTACACCAGCCACGATCCCATGCTGGGCCGCCCGGTGATGACGGAGCCAGTGTTCATTAGAGTGTGCGCGGGGTCGTGGTTGATTTGCTCCGTCCACATGGAGCGCACAATGCAAAGGTCGTCCGCGATCCCACCAATTTCCGGAAACAGCTCGCAAATCTCCTGCCCGGATTTCCCAAATTTCTTGAACCCGTGCTGCGGCCCGAAACAGGTGAGTTGGCTATTTTGCAGTTGCGCGATCTGCTGGCCCTTCGTGAGCGATTCCGGCATAGGCTGGCCGTGCATTTCAGCCAGCTTGGGTTTGTAATCGAATGTTTCCAGGTGCGACGGTCCACCGGCCTGATACAGAAAGATCACCCGTTTCGCTTTGGCCGGATGATGCAGCGGATTCACGACGCCGCGCGAACCGCTCTCAGTGACCGCGGCGAATATCTGCCGGTTGAGCAGCGAATTCAGCCCGAGCACGCCCAGGCCCGCGACGCTTCGACCGAGAAAAGCGCGGCGGCAAACCTGGCAGTCACGATCTTCGTTGTGATTCATGCTTCTCTCAATTCCTCGTGATGGTTTCATGCAGGTTCAAGATCGCCCGCGCGATCGTGGTCATGGCCGCCAGATTCGTGCGATCGAGATCGTTTGGCACAGGCGATTCGCCGACAGAAAGCAGCTCATCGGCATGGGAGCTGCCGGAGCGAAAACTGGCCAAGCTGCGTTGATACAGGTTCAAGAGCACCCGGCGTTCTTCCTTCTCCGGCGCCCGATTCAACGCCCTTTGAAACGCCCATTCCAATTGATCGTCCAGCTTCCGGCCGCCCGATTTCAAAATGTTTTCGGCGAATACTCGAGAGGCCTCCACGAAAATCGGATCGTTCAATAGCACCAACGCCTGCAGCGGCGTGTTTGAATTCACGCGGTTTACGGCGCATTCCTCTCGCGTGGGCGCGTCGAACGTCAAAAGAGTCGGGTGCAGATACGTTCGCTGCCATTGCGTGTATAGAGCGCGCCGGTACAGGTCGTCGCCATGACTCGCGGAATACTCTCGCTTCGGGAAGTTGGCGGCTGCGAGATAGCGCTCCGGTTCATACGGACGAACGCTGGGTCCGCCGAACCTCTCGAGCAGCAGGCCCGACACCGACAGCGCGATATCGTGCACGATTTCCGCGTCCACTCGAAAGCGTCCCTGATGCGCCAGCAAGCGGTTATCCGGATCGCGCTCGTTCAATTCGGGCGTGCCGGACGATGCCTGTCGATATGTATGACTCGTCACAATCGTCCGAACGACATGCTGCATGTCCCACGCATGTCCGTCGCCAGAGCTGGGCTGCATGAATTCGGAAGCCAGCCAATCCAGAAGCTCCATATGCACCGGCCACTCGCCTTGCGAGCCTAGATCCTCAAGCGTCTTCGACAATCCCGTTCCGAAAAACTCGCGCCATTCACGATTGACGAACGCGCGCGCGGTCAATGGATTGTCCGGTGACGCGATCCAATTCGCGAGGTCCAGCCGGTTCGCGCGCCGATCCCCAGTCCCGAGCTTCCCCAGGAACGCGGGTATGGCTGGCCGCACAATTTCTCCCGTGTCATCCATCCAATTGGATCTCGGAAGTACGCGGGTCATTCGTGGCCGGCTGCGTTCGGTGTATATGACGTGGGGAATCGAACTCTCCAGCAGGTCGCGCTCGGCCTGCAGCGTGGCCAGCCGCACGGTCAACGGCTGAAACCCCGGCGCGGCCCATTCAAAGTGCTCAATAACGGTCTCTTTCTCCGCTTCACTGCGGTCGTCGTCGTGCTTTTGAAGGGCGGTGAGGACGTCGGGTGGAAGACCGCGATCCGAGGCGAAGTTCAGGGTTGAGCCGGTCGATTTCGCAGCTTCCGCCGCCTTGTGCTTCCGCGCGGATTCACCCGTTTCAGGCCACGAGTTTTCGTAGGACGAAAGCGCCACACGGAATCGCCCGATGGTCGCGCGCCGTAAATCAGAATCATGATGCAGCCGCAGCGTAATCACAGAATCGGGTCCGGTCCGGATTTTCTCTGCGAAACGCAGAGCAATGAAGGCATTGCGTTGTTCACCGTACCACTGGCCCCACCCGGTCTTCGGATTTCCGTCGATGGCAGCCATGGCCGGATTTTCTTGTCCCTGGCCAAATCCGGTAGTGGTCGCGAGAACGAACGAAAGTTTCTCCGCAGCCGGCGATGCCGCCGAAGTTAGCTCCGCCTCAACCTCAGTCAGGACAAAGCGGTCGGCGCCTCGCGAAAGACGATTCCCAGGCAAACTCTCGTCTTGAGGAATATCGACGCCGAGTGCGGTCCAGGCGCCTGCGCCTGGCTTGAACGTGACCGTGTATGTTTCGTTGTCGGGGTTGGGTCCCGAGGTGATGACGAGACCTTCGCCGGGTCTTCGCTCAGAATGCAGCGATCCATTCATGTAGAATTCGCTGTCCACCGCTTCATCGTTGTAGATGGTGAGTTTGGCGCCGTGTTCGGCCGATGCTGAAAGCGGATGCTGATACTTCCACGCA
>JBGPSX010000247.1:0-6228 GCA_041490325.1 Bryobacteraceae bacterium
TCTGACTACCGTGAGTATCGTGTGATCGCGGCGCGCCTCAAGCGCGATCCTCTGGAAGTTGGATCGGGCGATTCGGCGCCGCGCATGCCTTTGATAAAACTTGCCGCTCTAGTGCGGTTGTTTCAACTCGTACCCGGCCAGTGCGACGATGCCAAGCTCGAAGCGCTAGTCGCAATCTTCCGTCGTATGCCGCCTGGCGACCTGGTGGAGATCGGATCGTTATGGGGGCGATCGGCGGTTGCTCTTGCGTTTCTCGCGAACCACTACAAAATCGGCAGTCTCTTGTGCGTTGATCCGTGGCAGAGCGCTGAGATACACCAGGGCATTGCGGCAGTGGACGCAGTCTTCGATGATGTTCCGCTCGAAGAAATCTTTGAGGCGTTTCGGATCAATCTGGCCGCGTTCGAGGGCTCGGTGAACTATGCGCGGTCGCGTTCAGCGGACGCCGCGTCCACTTATGGCGCCGGGAGCTCGTTCTTTACCGAAGACTTCGGCCGCACACTCTATAGCGGCGAGATCGCGCTCTTGCACATCGACGGCAACCACGCTCTCGAAGCGGTTCGAACCGACATCGCTGCCTGGCGCAGCTTTGTTCGCCCGGGCGGCTGGATCGTCTTTGACGACTACTGCTGGCCGTTTGGCGACGGGCCGAGAGTTGCCGCCGACGAGTTCCTGGTTGAATCCAGCGCTCGGCTGGCTGCGGCGTTCGTCGCCGGCGGCGCGCTGTTCGTGCAGCTCAGCGCAAGTACCGATCGCCTTTGCCACGCGGACTGATTACGCGAGCGGGCGTCCCATAAGCCAGCACTTCAGCGGGCAAGTCGCTCAACACCACGCTGCCGGCGCCGACCACGGTATGAGATCCAATGCAAACTTTTTCAGCCACGCAAGCCTGCAAGCAGATTGCCGAGCCCGCCCCCACGCGAACATTGCCCGCCAGCGTGGCGCCCGGACCGATGCTCGAGAATTCCTCGAGAGAACAGTCATGATCCACCGATGCGCGCGTGTTGACGATGCAGAAACGGCCAATCGACGCGTTACTGTTGATCACCGCCCCGGCCATGATGGCAGAGCCCTCGCCGAGCGTCGCGGTCCTGGCTACTTGCGCGCTCGGATGCACTGCGGTGAGGGCCTGAAGAGCAGGCGCCAATTGTTGAATCTTGGCGGCGACGATGGCGCGATTCCAGTTGTCGCCAATCGCCACTAGAAAACCGGCCGGCTGGTGCTGGCGGACGATTTCCGGAAGATCGGCCACTGCGCCCAGGACCGAATAACCCAGTTCGATGACTCCCTTTGGCTTGGAATCGTCGAGCAATCCCACGATCGTGTGCGTCCCCGCCCGTTCAATGATGTCGACTATCACCCGCGCATGGCCGGATGAACCGACGATCAATACGCCCTGCATTACTGCTTGAAGTGATCCGCCAAGTAGTTCAGAATTCCTTCGCGATCTTCCGGCTTGATCCTGGCGCCCCAGCCGGTCATCTTGTTGATCTCGCGATCCCATTGCGCGCGCGTAAGCCGCTGCTGGCGCATCATACCTTCGTCGTGGCAGGTCATGCAGGCGGCTTGATACCCGGGCGGTTTCGTGGCCGGTTCGAGATCTGGGACCACAGCCGGCGGTTTCTCGTTGCTTACCGTGACCTCCACTGGTTGCGCAACGCTCCACAGATATCCCGACGGATTCCATTCCTGCTCCATCGGTTGCGTCTGACCCGCCGCGTTCGTCGCGCGTGCGATCAGCGTGTGCTTGCCCTCAGTCGCCTTCCAGCCGAATTCCCAAAGTCGCCAGGCGTACCGGCTTTGATCCTTGCCCAGTTTCGCGGCCTTCCAAGTTTTCCCAGCATCCACCGAAACATCGACGCGGGTCACAGGCGAGCTATTGGACCACGCCGTGCCGCTAATGCGAACGGCTCCAGGCTTGGCCCATCCAGCCGGCGACGCGATGACGGACTTCACATTCAAATCGGTCACTGGAATCATGTCAGCCGGAGCCACGGTCGTGCCGGGAGCGACAGGATGAGTCGGATGACGATACGCGGTCTTCATCCAGAAGCCTTCGAATTCGTGATCGAGCACTTCGATATGTTGCAGCCATTTCACCCACGAATCGCCCGCCCAGCCCGGCGCGATCAATCGCAGGGGGAAGCCATGTTCGAGCGGCAACGGCTGGCCATTCATCTCATACGCCAGCAATGTGTCGGGGTCGAGCGCTTTCTTCACCGTGATGGTCCGCTGAAAATCAGGCATCGTGCCGAGCGGCATGTCGAAGCCATCCAGAAGAATTTCCGTGGCGGAGTCTTTCAGTCCGGCCTTCGCCAGTACATCGCGAAACCGAACGCCAGCCCATCTTCCATTGCCGACGCTGCCAAAAGCCCACTGCGCTCCGGGCAGGTGCGGCTGATAGAAAGAACGGCCATTACCGGCGCATTCCAGTACCCCCACCAACTCAACGCGCGGCAGCTTCTTGATATCGTCCATGCTCAAACTGAGCGCCTGATTCACCACGCCGTCGAGTTTCAATTTCCAATCGGACAGGTTCACGCGCTCCGGCGTATAAGTATGCGTTCGAACGAAAAAGCGATCCACCGGTGTGATCCATTCATGAAAGCCTTCCAGCGGCATTTCGAGATCTTCCGGCCTGGACGACCTCACGATCATCTTCGAGAGATCGGCGGCGCTGGCAACGCCGGCCGCCAGAAAAAATCCACGTCGACTCAGTCTCATCAAAAATCCACCTTTAGAAATCCACCTTTTTGTTGACGAACTCGCCATCTCGAAGCTGTACCTCGAACTCCAGAAAAGCTCCGTTCCTGGCCACCTTCACGCGATAATTCCCCGGCGCAAAATTAAAGATGGCCGGCGTCTGCTTGGATTGCCGCTCGCCATTGATTTCGATGCTGGCCCCTGCCGGGCTGGACGTAATACTCAAAGTCCCCGAGGCCTTGCTCAACTGCAGAAAGATTTCCCGATCCTGAGGAACGTTAAACACTCGTGGATAGGGCCGATAGCCGTCCAATCGAACCGTGATGGAGTGACGTCCCGGGCTGACGGCCAGCATGCACGGAGCGTTGCAAGTCAGACTCGAATTGGCGTCGACAGTGAGCTGAGCGTTGGGCGGATCGGTGACGAATTGGATGGACTGAGTCCCGTCGGATTTCGAAGCGACCACCGGAGGCGCGACAACTGGAGGCGGGCTGGAGGAACGCTGCGGCGCCGGGCGCGCCGGTTCAGTATCGCGCGGCGTCTCGGCGACAGGCGAGGGCTTCTCCGGACTAGTCGATTCCGGCGGAGCCTCCGCCTTCGGGGCAGCTTTGGCGCTTTCTTCGGCAGCCTGCGAATCGCCAACAGGGCTGGGCTTCACGGGCGCCGGCTCAGACGATTTAGGCGGCGGCTGCTGCGCCTCCACCGGCGTGGCGCTGGAATCCGAGCTCCTATTGAAGAGATACTTCTGCGCTCCATACAACAGCAGTCCAACCAAGCCGAGTCCAACCAGCATCCAGACCAGGCTTTTCAGCATTGGATTTCTCGCCTCACCTTCCGTCTCTGCCCGGAATGGTCTCGCAGGCGGCGCGGAAGGAGCGATGACCGGAGCAGGTACTGACGGAGCGGGCGGGGGAGCGGGCACTCTCGTGGATGCAATGGGAGCCCCGCCGCCGACGGTCGGCATGCTCTGCGCCACAGTTCTCGGCAGCGCATGCCAGCCCGGATTGACGTTGCAAGCCACGGCTAGAGCTTCGATAAATTCGGAGCAATTCGGATAGCGGTCTGCCGCGCTCTTGGACAGCGCTTTCCGCAGGACAACTTCCACCTGCGGCGCCAGGCTCGGATTCAGACGCTCCGGAGGCACCGGGTCTTCGCGCACGATGCGGTAGAGCAGCGAGGGCAACTGATCCGCGACGAATGGTTTCTCGCCGGTGAGAATTTCATACGCAATCACTGCTAGGGAGAACTGATCGGCGCGTCCGTCGATGGCGTGTCCCTGCACCTGCTCGGGCGACATGTAATTGGGCGTCCCCATCATGACACCGCTATGGGTCATCTGCTGGGAGAGAATCTTAGCCACGCCGAAGTCGGTAATCTTTGCTATCGGGCCGTCGTGAATCAGGATATTGGCAGGCTTGATATCGCGATGTACGATGCCTTTCTTGTGGGCGTAGTCGAGCGCAACGGCGGTCTGGCGCAGGAGTGACATCAGGTAGTTGCGGTCCAGAGCGTGTTGACTGTTCAGAACTTTTTCGAGCGGCGGCCCGTCCACGCACTCCATGAAAATGTAGGCCAGCCCGTTTTCCTCGGCAATATCGTAGATGGTGACAATATTCGGATGGGACAAGACACCGGCCGACTGAGCCTCACGAAAAAGACGCTCACGCAAGCGGTCGCGCTCGCCTTCGTCGGTAAAATCCGACAGGCGAATGGTCTTGATCGCTATATTCCGGCCGATGGCTGGATCTTGCGCACGATAAACGACGCCGGTTGCTCCGCGTCCCAGTTCATCCAAGATTCGGTACCGGCCAATTTGCTCCACGCCTGTAAGGCTATTTTAACAGGTTGGCCGTTTCAGCCCTGATTTCGGTAGTGTCAGCTTGTCGGTGCACCCGATCACTTATACGCGGTCGCTGACGATCCGGCCATGGAACAGTTCGACGCAGGAAATCTTGAATTTCGAACCCGAGCGGAGGCTGTTGCTCGCGGACCACTTCTCTATACGGGCGGTGAAGACAGCCGACCGAGCCGATGGAGCGGCCGCACGATCGCGAGTGAAGTTTGGGCCGGCCAGCGGCCGGCCCAAGGCACATTATTTCTTCGGCAGTGGCAGCACACCCGGCTCGCTGCTGGGAGGAACGATGTTCTTCAGCCGCATGTAGGTCACCAGGTTACCGTAGTGTTCCGCGGCGTGCATGTTGTTGCCATTCAGCACGCTTAGCTTCGGCAGGTCGATGCCGAAGAGCTTCACCATTTGAACAGCGGACGCGTCGGTCATTCCATCGTAAGCCTGGTCGCAGTAAGCGAAGGCGTCCTTGAGTGCGGCGATAAGGTCGGCTTTCGAGGTCTTGGTCTTTTCGATTCTCAGGGTGGGAGTTTTCTCGCCGAGCACGATGGAACAAAACATGTACTGTGCGTCGGCGACATGTCCAACCACCTGGCCGAAGCTGCGGACCGCATCGGTGGGTTTAAAGTTGTAATTCTCCTCGGGCACTTTTTCGGCTGAGCGGAGCAGGATATTCTTCACCTGTCCGTAGCCGAACTTGTTAGCCGCGCTGAGTGGATTATCCTGAGCCAGGGCGACGGCGGCTGGCACAAGCAGGCAGATCAGAAGTGTTCGCATTGGTTCTCCTCCTGAACAACTACGCACCGCCGGCGGGAAAGTTCCAACAGCTTATCGACTATTCCCTAATTGCGGGCCTATTCACTCTCTCCTTGACAGCTTAGGAGAGTTGGCGTATACTCCTGATTAGCTTAGGAGTGTAAATGCCCGGCCAAGCCCAGCTTCTTCCAGGAACTCTCGACCTTCTTATTCTGAAAGCAGTCTCTCTCGGCCCCCTGCACGGCTACGGGGTGCTTTTGCGCATCGGGCAAATCTCCGGCCAAGCGCTGCTCATCGAGCAGGGAGCGCTGTATCCCGCATTGTTCCGGCTGGTGCGTCAGGGCCTTTTGAAAGCAAGCTGGGGCGTATCCGACAACAATCGCCGCGCCAAATTTTACGAACTCACCGCGCTGGGCCGCAAACGCCTGCGAGCGGAAGTGGATGGATGGAACCGGCTGGCCGCGGCCATGGGTTAAGCCCTCGGCGCTCAACCGGAGGAAATATGAAATTCCTGGCCTACTTGCGTTCGCTCGCCGCTACTGTTTTTCATCGCTCTCAGACCGAGGATGACATGGAGCAGGAGCTTCGCTCACACATCCAGAACCGCGCCGACGATCTGCAACGTTCCGGCCTGGCTCCGGCCGAAGCCGTGCGCCGCGCGCGCATAGAGTTCGGCGGGCATGCGCGATTCAAAGAAGAAGTTCGTGAAGAATTCGGCGGCAATTTTATCGAGACTCTGGTACAGGATGTGCGCTACAGCCTGCGCGTGTTGCGCAAGTCTTCCGGATTCACAATCGTCGCTGTTCTGACGCTGGCCTTGGCAATTGGCGCAAACGCCGTGGTTTTTGGAGTACTGAACGCGGTGATACTGCGCCCGTTGAATGTGCCTCAGGCGGATAGCCTTTTCATGATCGAGCGCGAAA
>JBGPSX010000248.1:0-6216 GCA_041490325.1 Bryobacteraceae bacterium
CCAAAATCTCAGCCGCCTCCCGATAACCGAACTCCTCCACATCCACCAGCAGGGCCACCGCGCGAAAATCCGCCGGTAGCCGGTCGAGCGCGCCTAGAATTTCTTCGTCAGTGAGATCCTCTCTGACAGGCGGCGAGTACGACAGATTCGCTTCGGCAAATTCCTCGCTCTCCTTGAGCAGCGGGAATCGGAACCACTTGCGCCGGTGATGCATCGCGCAATGGAAGAGAATCTTGTATAACCAGGCCCGGCAATTCGTGCCGGCTTCGAACTTGTGAAACGACTTCCAGGCTTGCAGATACACTTCCTGCACGACGTCCTCCGCTCGCGCCCGCTCCCCGGCGATCCGCGTTGCAGTCCGAAACAAGTCGTTGAGGACCGGCAAGGCTTCGGTCTCAAAGCGATCGGCGAGCGACAAGTTCTGGGCGTCCTCCGAACCTTCTGCCCGGGCGGATGAAAGACCGTTGTGACTCCAGGTTCCAGCCGCTCTTGATGGCATCATACGCTAGTTGAATGCCTGCCGGGCCCCGCTTTATTCCCCGCTTTGAAGAAAATTCACCAATATCGCTAAGCCGCAGAACGCGCTGTAGGTTTAGCTTGGGCAACTCGCTGAGAACCAGCCGATTGCGCGGCCGGAAGATCCGCCCGAGGATGCCGTCCACGCTCACGGCGCCGGCGCCATACAGCACCAGCCAGACCAGGAACATCAAGAATACAACGGGCGTTACGTCCGTCAGTTCGGCTGGAAACTTTGCCACGAAGCCTTCTTTGTCAGCGGTCAACAATGCCACGATCATGGTGGACGACAACAGCGCCGCGAAGATTCGCGTTCCAAAGCCGAGCATGAGGCACGCTCCGCCTATCATTTCAAGCGACGAAATGAAAACCGCGTTAGCGCCCGGAAACGGGATGCCGAGATCGGTGAAGAACGATATGGTGCGGTCGAGGTTCTGCAGCTTCCCTCGGCCGGTGTAAAAGAACGCGGTGCCGATGACCAGACGAGTCAGCAGCGGCGCCGCGAACTGAAAATTCGTTGTGGCCGCCGACAGTTTCTCAATGCCGCGTTGAAATAAGCTCTGGTTGGATGTCATGCTCTTGCTCCTGCTTGAATATCCCGGATGCCGGCCGAATTCTTCCCGCTAATCGAAAATTTTCGACGGCATGATCGTCGAGATCCGCGGCACGCGTGTTTCATTCCTCGCGCAGAGTGATGGCGGGGTCCACTCGGGCCGCACGGGCGGCCGGAATACATGCAGCGGTCAGTGCCACCAATGCGAGGATACCCGCCGCGCTCAGGAAGGCGACGGCATCCAGGGGTTTCACGCCGAATAGCAGTGCGCTGAGACTGCGCGCCAAGGCGGACGCACCGGCGATTCCAACCAGGATTCCCACTGCGGCAATTCGGAGTCCCCGCGAGAGCACCATGCGCAGCACATCGCCAATGTGAGCGCCGAGTGCCATTCGTATCCCGAATTCGCGCGTTCGCTGCGTCACCGAAAACGCCAGTACGCCGAACACACCGACAGCCGAGAGTACCAGCGCTAGCATGGCAAATCCACCCAAGAGCCGCGCGCGGAACCGAGGACGCGCCGCCGATTCGTAGGTGATCTGGTCCATGGTGCGGACACCGGTTACGGCAAGATCTTTATCGACCTTTGCAATCGCACCTTTGACAGATGAGACCACGGACAGCGGATCGACGCCGGTCAGCACCGACAGCGAAGCATCGAACCACGGATTCTGCGCAAGAGGAACGTAGATCTCGAGCGCGTTCTCGGTTTCCGTCACGCCCTCGACACGCACCTGTCCGCTCACGCCGACAATCTCGCGGTCCACATAACCCGGCCCAAGCATGTTCATGGACTGAACCTTGACGTGCCGGCCAATGGCCGGTCCGCCGTGCAGATTCCGCCGCACGAACTCCTGATTCACGATGGCGACCTGCTGGCTCGCCGCAGTGTCGCGATCGCCGAATGGGCGTCCAGCCTGCAAAGGAATGCCGAGCGTTTCGAAATACCGCGCGCCGACAATCTGATAGTGGGCTGCATTCCGCTTGCTCGCTTCCACGTCCGGTTCACCCACCACCTGGAACCCTTGCCCGATATTCCATCCCATCAACGGAAGACTGCCACCGAAAGACGCGGAGCGCACGCCGGGCAGCGATTCGATCTCCCGCTGCGCCGTGCTGTAAAAGACCAAGGCTTGATCCGGACTGGGATATCGAGTGATGGGAAGGCTCACGTGCATGGTGAGCACCTTGTCCGCATGAAAGCCGGGATCCACCTGGCTCAACCGGTCGAGGCTGCGAAGGAAAAGTCCAGCGCCTGACACCACCACGACGCCAATGGCGATTTCGGCCATGGCGATCCCTGCCAGGAGTTTCGAGCTCCCAGAAGTGGTGCCGCGGCCGCCTCCGCGCAACGCATCCGCGAGAGAAACTCGAGCGCCCTGCCAGGCGGGAGCCAGACCGAATAACAGTCCGGTTGCGATTGTCACAGCCACCGCGAATGCGGCCACGCGGGAATCCAGCGCAAGATCCAGACCAAGTGGCAGCGTGCCGGGCGGAAGCAGCACAGGCGCTACGCGGATCAGGCCCCACGCGAACGCGAGTCCTACGGCGCCGCCCAGCGCGGCCAACAATACGCTCTCGGTCAGCAGTTGCCGCACCAGCCGCAGACTCCCCGCGCCCAACGAAGCGCGCACCGCCATTTCGCGCGACCTGCCGGTGGCGCGCGTCAGCATCAGGCTTGCAATATTGGCGCAGGCCATGAGGAGCACAAGCCCTACCACTCCGGCCAGCACCAGCGACGTGGCGCGCAGTTCCTTGCCCACCAAAAGATCGCGCAGCGGTTCGATCCGGATTCCCCAACCTTTGTTAGTGGACGGTGCGATTTCCGCGATGTGGCGGGCTATCGGCTCCATCGCGATCTGCGCTTGAGGGAGCGACACGCCGGGCTTCAGCCGTCCAAGAACGCCGAGGTAATGCATGCGCCGCTGGTCGGGATCGCGCTTCACAACGAACAGCGACCAGATGTGCGTCTCCCAGAGGAATTGAAAGCGGGCAGGAATCACACCGATGACAGTGAAGGCTTTGCCATCGAGCTTCACGGTACCGTCCACCAGCTTTGGATCGGCGCCGAAGCGGTTGCGCCAAGTCCGCTCGCTGAGCAGAATGACATCGGCGCGCGTGCGTTCGTCCTCGGCAGAGAACAGCCGGCCGGCGACCGGGCGTATGCCGAGCAGATCAAAAAATTCAAGACTCACCGACTGGCCTTGCAGCCACTCCGCGCCATTGAACGTTTGCAAGGTTTTCGACCCGCCCGCGTAAGCCGCCATGTGGCTGAACGCAGTGTTCTGGTCGTGCCAGTCCAGGAAATTCATCGGCGATACCCGGTTGCGGCCGTGACTGGGAGGATCCTCCCACAGCGTGACCACGTCGTCTGGATTGTGGAACGGGAGCGGTCGAAGCAGCGCCGTGTCCACCACGCTGAAAATAGCTGAATTGCCTCCGATTGCCAGCGCGAGCACGAGGGCCGCTACGATCGTGAAGCCGGGTGAGCGGAGCAGCAGACGCACGGCATAGCGAAGATCCTGACCGAATGAGCGCATAAGCGTCAGACGACGAAAGGATAGCCGGGGTTAGCTATCGTTAGTGATGTAGCTCAATATATGCCGAAGACGAATACGCCGGATGGTTTCCCGGTCAGGCTTTTCAAGTCCAAACAGGACTGGGCGGCTTGGCTGGAGAAGAATCATCGTAAGAGCGCGGGCCTGTGGCTTCGGATGGCGAAGAAGGGCTCCCAATTGCGGTCGGTGTCGTACCAGGAAGCGCTCGAAGTTGCGCTGTGCTACGGATGGATTGACGGGCAGAAGAGGCCGGAAAGCGAGCAGGCCTGGTTGCAGAAATTCCTTTCGCGTTCGAACAGGAGCATCTGGTCGAAGATCAATCGGGCGAAGGCGCTGGCCCTGATTGCGAGCGGGGAGATGAATCCCTCGGGGCTGGACGCGATCGAGAATGCCAAAACGAATGGACGCTGGGATGCAGCCTATGATTCGCCCAGCGGAGCCACCGTGCCGAGCGACTTTCAGGCTGCTCTGGACGCGAATCCGAAAGCCACGGCGTTCTTCAAAACTCTTGACCGGGCGAACCGGTATGCGATCCTTTGGCGAATTCAGACGGTGAAGAAAGCAGAGACTCGAGCCCGCAAAATTGAGCAGTTTGCCGGAATGCTGGCGCGCAAAGAGAAGATTCATCCCTGATTTGCGCCGTCTCCGCCGTCGAGGTTCGCGCAAATAGTTGTAGCCTGTTTTTGTGAGCAAAGAAGAAGACGCCGAGCTGCTTACCATCGACGGACGTGAGGTCCGTGTGACGCATCCCGATAAACCGTATTTTTCCAAGCAGACGAAACTCTCGAAGCTCGATCTTGTACGCTACTACCTGTCGGTCGCGCCGGGCGCGCTGGCTGGAATCAAAGATCGCCCGTTCGTTCTCAAGCGGTTCGTGAACGGCGCGGAAGGCGAGGCGTTTTATCAGAAGCGTGCGCCCACCACGCGGCCTTCCTGGCTTCGAACCGTAGCGCTGTCATTCCCCTCAGGCCGGACTGCCGAAGAGGTGGTGGTGGATGATGCGGCGGGGCTGGCCTGGGTGGTCAACCTGGGCTGCATTGAGTTGCACCCGCACCCGGTACGCTCCGGCGATCTCGACCATCCGGACGAACTGCGCGTTGATCTCGATCCCGGCCCTGGCGTCAGTTGGTCGGACGTACGCACTGTCGCTCTTGAAGTGAACGCGTTCCTCGATCAGATGGGCCTGCGCGGCTGGCCCAAGACCAGCGGTTCACGCGGGATGCACGTGAATGTGCGAATCCAACCGCGCTGGACTTTCAGCGAAGTGCGCCGCGCGGCGGTGGCGTTGTCCCGTGCAATCGAACGGCGCGTACCCGCGCTGGCCAGCTCGAAGTGGTGGAAAGAGGAGCGCCATGGCGTGTTTCTCGACTACAACCAGAACGCGAAGGATCGAACGACTTGCTCTGCGTATTCAGTCCGCCCGCTCCCGGATGCCCGGGTGTCGACGCCGCTGCACTGGAGTGAGGTCGCCGATTGCGAGCCCGCCGATTTTACCGTGCTCACGGTTCCGAAGCGCTTCGCGGAACTTGGCGATCCGCACGCCGGCATGGACGCGTTTCCAGGCTCTCTCGAAAAACTGTTCGAGCTCGCGGCGAAAGACGAGGCCGAGGGCCTTGCCGATGCACCTTGGCCACCGCATTTCCAAAAAATGGAGGGAGAAGCGCCGCGCGTGGCCCCTTCGCGCGCCAAGATGCCGCTGATCGTGATCGCGAACTCTCCCAATAAAGACGCCGCGCTGGCGGGTCTGGAAAAATGGAAAGCCAAACACCCCGACGCTGCCGGACTTCTCGCGATCGACGATGTGCTGGTTGATTCCATGCGTGGCAGGTCGTCCACATGGACCCGCATCCGAGTGAACCTCCGCCACGTTCCCGAAGCACAGCGGCCGCCGCAAGAAACTCCCGACCCGGATGACGATCCAACTCGTGAATGGCGTATGCTGCGCGCGAAGAAAAAGGCCTGAGCGCTGGAAAAATTGGGGGCAGGATCGGATTTCCGCCGGTATGATTCACAAGCAATGCGAAATTTCCAAGGCGGAAACTCCGTGCCTGTACCCAATTCGCCAGATGACCGACTCAGCGGCCGCTAGCGAAAATCGCCATCAACTCCTGCGGTGGAACGACTTCAAGCTGAGCATACGTGCAGTCGCTCGGCTTCTTGTCCATACGCCATCTTCGGAAATGCGACATGTGACGGAAGCGCATGCCCTGCATGTGTTCGTACGCCACTTCCGCCACCAGTTCCGGACGCACAGGCTCCCACGACAGGTCCTTGCCTTGGCTCCAGCGGCTCTGGCCACCCGGCATGCGATGCGGGCCTTCAGACTCCGTGGCTGCATGCTCCGCCCATTGCTTCCAGGGATGAGCGGCGAGCGCGTCCTTGCGGTATGGCGCCAGGAATTCTGTCAGCTCCAGGCGCTTCTCGGCCGTGAAGCTGGCGCAGACGCCAACATGCTGCAAGGCGCCCGAATCGTCGAAAAGGCCGAGCAGCAGTGAGCCGACCGCCGTGCGCTCGCCTTTTTTGTGCCACCGAAAACCGGCCACGACGCAGTCGCATTCCCGCTCGTGCTTAATCTTGAGCATCACGCGC
>JBGPSX010000249.1:0-6214 GCA_041490325.1 Bryobacteraceae bacterium
GCGGTTTCTTCCGGCGATTTTCCCCGCAGTTTCGCGACGTCCGCAAGCGTCTTTCCCGTAAGCGGCTTCAACGCGTCATTCTTGAATCCGACCAGCAGGACACGCTCCGCGGAACCAGTGGAAAGCAGCAGGTTCTCCCATTGTGTAGCCGGGGTGCGCATCTCTTGCAGCACTCGCTGCCGGATAGCCGGATCCTTGAGGCGCTTGGCCCACGCGTCATAGCCGCCTTCCTGAACCCAGGGCGGCATCGAAGCATCCAGGCCGGTGGCGCCGGCCGTATACGTGTACATGTCGGCGGTGATCCGAAGTCCCTGTTTGCGCGCCGCCTCCACGTGTTGAATCACTGCGTCCAGCTTGCTCCAGTTGTCCCGCCCGGCAGCTTTCAAATGATAGATCTCCGCCGGAGCATGACTCGCTCGCGCGATCGCAATCAGCTCATCCACGGCTTCCAGCAGCCGGTTGCCCTCGCTGCGCATGTGCGAAATGTAGATGCCGCCGTACTTGTGCGCCACTTCGGCCAGCGCGATCAACTCGTCGGTTTTGGCATAAGCGCCCGGCGCATAGATCAGGGCCGAAGCCACGCCCAGCGCGCCCTCTTGCATCGCCTGGCGAACCAGATCCCGCATGTGCTCCAGCTCCGCCGCCGTCGGCGCGCGATTCGCGAATCCCAGCGCATTTTCGCGGATTGACGCCGCTCCGGCAAAGGACGCGACGTTGCACGAGACGCCGTGCTGAACCAGTTGGTCGAGTCCTTCTGACAACTTCGTCCACGGCATCGGATAACGGATGTCCCCCTGATGCGCCTCGTAATACTTGCGCATCTCAGCGGTCTGCGGTCCCATCGAGTGGCCTTCTCCGAAAATCTCGAGCGTAACTCCCTGCCGGATGTCGCTCTGGGAACGGCCATCCGCCCACAACGACGCGTCACCGCTCATCATGTTGATGAATCCTGGCGCGACGGCCAGGCCCTTGGCATCGATCTCAACCTTGCCGCGCTCGGCGCCGAGCTTCCCGATCCGCACGATCCGGTCGCCCGAAATGGCGACATCCGTTGCAACCGGCGCTGACCCGCTTCCGTCATACAGCGTGCCACCGCGGATCACAATGTCATATTGTTGGGCACCCACTACGCCGGCAAAAACGAGAAAGAGACCGAACCGCATGCCTCATCCTAGCAACCAAGTTACGCGCGGCGGTGTCTATCTCTGCATGCGAGTCTTTCTATTCTCGTTGGCCTGTACAATCGCGGCTGCTCAGTCGCCGGAATCGGGCCAGATCGTTCGCCACGGCGAAGAATCCACGCTGATCGTCGATCACCCCCGGCCGCTCGACGCCGCGGCCATCACGTTGGCCGAGCAGTTCCACATCCTGGTGAACGTAGAGGATCCGCAATACCTGTACAAAGACGACATTCGAGACGTCACCGCCGAAGTCTCCCGCGTACCGAATGCGCCCAAGCGGATCATCGCGCCGAAGGGCGCGCGCCTGGAAGTCCGATTTCGCGCGCGGCCGGATGGGTCTCCGCAAGACGCCGCGCAACTCCTCCAGGATCTGATCGCGAACGCCAATGCGCGTTTGCCGTTCACCTATCGGCTGGACAATGACGGCGGCGTTCTCAGCATCGTTCCAAGCACTACTCGCGACCAAGACGGCCGCGGCATTCAGGCCATTTCACTGCTCGATCGTACGGTCGAGATTCCGGCCGGAACCCGGACACTGGTCGAACATGCAAAACTCATCACCGCTGCGCTCGAGCAGCACACCGGCGGTCACGTGAGCTGCTGCCAGGGCGCAATCGCAGGCCTGCCATGGGGATTAACCAAAGCCAACTTTGCAGCCACCCGGGAACCAGCACGTCAAGCGCTGAATCGAATGTTTCGGATTGAGCCCGGAGCCGGCCGTTCTCACTGGCTGATGCGGTGTGATCCTGGCTTAGCGTGGTGCTTCATCAATCTTCAAACCCCGCCCAACCTCTAACGGCGAATCAACCGGCGGGCTGGCTTATTCACTTATCGGCCTTTCCGCGTGGGAGGATTTCCGGTACGGCCCTTGGCTTCCATTCGGAAGGATGGTGGTGTGGTCGGTGCGGGCTTGCGCCAACTGCCCGGGTGTTAACTCCATTGCGCCCGTCAGGTCGGCCCCGCGCAAATCGGTAGCGAACAGGTTGGCGCCACGCAGGTGCGCTCTTTTGAGGTCAGCCCGGCCCATATCAACGCTGTTGAGGTGCGCGTCACGAAGATCGGCGTCGTTTAACACCGCACGGTCGAACTGTGATCCACCAAAGTCGACCCCGAAAAATTTGGCGCCCGCTAAATAAGCCTTGGAAAAATCGCACGTTTTCAAACGGCTGTTGCTGAAGTTCGCCCCATCGCCTTTGGCCGCAAAAAAGCGGCAGGAGATAATATGGCTCCGGATGAACTGTGCTTTTTCGAATTCGCTCTCTGCAAAATCAGTGGTTGCGATGTGAGCATGATGGAACGAAGCTGAACTCAGCACCGCTGCTGAGAACTTGCAGTTCTCAATCACCACGCCCTGCAGTCTGGCGTCTCGAAGATTCGCCTTCCTGAAGCCCGAACCCCGTATTCTAGCCTCGGCCAGCACAGCCTCCGCCAGCCAGGAAAGCGCGAATTCGCTGTCGGTGATTTGAGCCGCGCTCAGATCCGAGCCTGAAAGGATGGCGCGCCCGAACTCCGATTCATCCAGGATCGCCCCACTTAGGTCCACCCCCGTAAGATCCGCATCCAGCAGCGTGGTGCGCCGTAAGATGGCGCCGTGCAAGTTGGCTCCTCGTAACGCTACTTCGTTCAGGGTCTCGCGGTCCAGGACGCACCGGAACCCGGTCGGAGTCCCGTCGGTCCACTCGGCATGGCTCTTGAGGATCTCCTCGAGAGACCGATCGGTATTGGTCATTACTGTTTCCATGGCGCCAAGCAACTCATCGGCCAGTAGCGACGTCGTTTTAGGTGGTTTCGCGAAACGCCGAGCCCGATTTCGCAAGGACGCGCTGCTCCCACAGCCAGAACGGTGTTTTAATTATAGTTATAGGGATATCGTGTCAGAGCGCTGAGCCAATCCGAATCTAAACCCATGAGAATACTGATCGTTGAGGACGAGAAGCGCATCCAGGACTTTCTGTCCCGAGGTTTGGAAAGCGCCGGTTACGCGGTGGATGTGGCCGGCGACGGCGCCACTGCTATCGAACTGGTGCACGCCACCGAATACGACCTCATCATCTTGGACTTGATGCTTCCCGACACCGACGGCCTCAGCGTCCTGCAGAAGATCCGCAATCGTAAATCCAGCCCGCCAGTGTTGATTTTGAGCGCGCGCGACGCCGTGGATGATCGCGTCAAGGGTCTGGAGCTGGGCGCGGACGATTACCAGGTCAAACCGTTTGCGTTCGTTGAACTGCTGGCGCGAGTCCGCGCTTTGCTGCGCCGCGGTCAGCCGACGCCCGAACGGCTGCAAGTGGGCGACCTCGCGCTCGACTGTATCCGCCGCAAGGTCACGCGCGCCAACGAAAACATCGAGCTCGCACCCAAAGAGTTCAGCATCCTCGAATATCTGATGCGCAACCGCGGGCGTCCCTTGAGCCGCACCATGATTGTCGAACATGTCTGGGATATGGATTACGACGGTCTCACCAATATCGTGGACGTTTATATCCGCCACCTGCGCACCAAGATCGACGACAAATGGCCCGTCAAGATGATTCACACCGTGCGCGGCATCGGATACATGCTGGACGCTCCTGAAAAGGCAGCCGAAAAGCAGATCGAGCAACTTTCGTGAACATCCTGCGCAAGTCCCTGCAATTCACCCGCGGACTGCGCTTCCGGCTGGCTTTCAGTTACGTATTTTTCTTTACCATCCTGCTGGTGTTGATGGGGATTATTTTCCGGCAGACCTTGAGCGCGACATTTGAAACCCAGATGGAAAGCGTGCTTGCGGAAGAATGGGCGGCGGCGAAAGGCTATCTTCATTCGGGCGCGAGCGGTCCCGACTTTTTTTACGATAAGGAAGATCCTGATGAAGACTTCTTCGTCCGCCGCTTACAGAGAGTCTACTTGCTGACGGATGCCGAAGGTCATCGGCTGCAAAGTTCTTCCACCTACGATTCCATCGGCATTGATCCACCCGAACAAATAAAGGCCATCCTGAAATCGGGCCAGTCGATCACGCGCTTTGGCAAGGACCAAAACGGCGTGCCCTACATGATCCGCTCCGGACCCATGATCGAGCCGCACGCGAAATATTATCTGGCGATCGGCCGGCCCATCGACTACAACACAGAAGTTCTGCGCAACTTCACCAGAAATTACTTCGCCCTGCTTCCGATCGTCATCGCGCTCAGCGGGCTGCTCGGTTGGTTCTTAGCGGGAAAAGCCCTGGAGCCGGTGAACTCCGTCGCCCGAACCGCCCAGCGCATCACGCACTCCAACCTGCACATGCAGATTCCGCAACGCGAAGCCGGCGATGAACTCGACCGGCTGATCGAAGCCTTCAACCACATGATGACGCGCCTGAATCGTTCCTTCGAGCAGATTCGCCGCTTCTCCACCGACGTCTCGCACGAATTGCGTACGCCGCTGACGGTGGCTCGCGGCCAGCTCGAAGTCGCCATGTTCACCGCCGAGACCGTGGAACAGCATCGCGAGGCCATGGCGGACGCTCTCGAAGGTATCGACCGTCTGTCCAACATCGTGCGCGCTCTGCTGCTGCTCTCACAAGCCGACTCCGGTCAGCTCAGCCTGCAAAAGAACCAGATCGATTTCGCCGAGTTGGTGCGCGACCTGGTGGATCAACATCAGATTCCCGCCGAGGCGCAAGGCGTTCGTCTAACGGCCGAACTGCCCGCGTCCAGCATTATTCAGGCCGACCGGATTCAGATCGAGCGGCTGGTGTCCAATCTGTTGGGGAACGCGATCAAATACACGCCTGCCGGCGGCGAAGTGACCGTCCAGCTCAGCCGCGAAGGCCACGATGCTGTGAAACTGGTCG
This sequence comes from Bryobacteraceae bacterium, assembly GCA_041490325.1. Lineage (GTDB taxonomy): Bacteria > Acidobacteriota > Terriglobia > Bryobacterales > Bryobacteraceae > Palsa-89. The sequence goes on from JBGPSX010000249.1 coordinate 5,002, forward strand.
TCGCCGATACCGGTGTCGGCATCGCGCCCGAACATCTGCCGCACATCTTCGACCGCTTTTATCGCGTGCCCTCGGCGGACCCCGAAAAAGGGCTGGGGCTGGGCTTGAGCTTCGTGGCATGGATCGTAAAGGCGCACGGGGGAACTGTCCAAGCCGAAAGCGAACTTCACAAAGGCACTCGTTTTACTGTGACGCTGCCGGCCGGCCATCCGGTATTGGCCGCGCCAGAAGTTTCGGCGCTGCCGCTCCCCGAGCAGGTACACTGAAAAAAACCGCAATGAGCCTCGAAATTCAGAATCGCGAAAAAGAAGGTGTGACCATCCTCGACCTGAAGGGCCGGCTGGTGGTGGGCGGAGCGAATACGCTGCGCGAAAAGGTGAATGAACAAGTGGCGCAGGGCAACAGCCAGTTGGTCCTCAACCTGAAAGACGTGGATTACATCGATAGCACTGGCCTCGGCACCATGGTGATCTGTTACACCTCGCTGCAAAAAACGGGCGGCGGGCTGAAGCTGGTTCATCTCAACCGGCGCAACATCGAGTTGTTGCTGCTGACCAAGCTGTCCACGGTGTTTCAGATTTTTGCCGAGGAACAGGAGGCCGTCAACAGCTTCTTCCCCGAGCGCGAGATCAAGCATTTCGACATCCTGAGCTTTGTCAAAGGACAAAAGGACGAAGAGTAATTCTCGTTCGGTCCCAAGAGCAAGATCATGATAGAAGCCGGCGCCCCCGCCCCCGTATTTCAATTGAAGAGCTTGAGGGGTCCCGAACAGTCTCTCCCTGAAGTCTTGAGGAATGGGCCGGCCTTGCTCGTATTTTACAAAGTGAGTTGTCCTGTCTGCCAGCTCACGGCGCCCTATCTCGAGCGCATGGCGGCGGGTTCCGGTCTTCAGATCGTCGGCATATCGCAGGATGATAGCGGCTCCACCCAGAGCTTCAATCAGCGCTTCGGCGTAACCTTTCCGACGCTGCTGGATCAAGCCAAGGAAAACTACCCGGCCAGCAACGCCTATGGGATCGGCTCCGTTCCGTCTTTGTTCCTGGTTGAGCCGGATGGCAAGGTTTCTCAATCGTTCAGCGGATTCTCGAAGCGCGACATGCAGTCGCTGGCGGAGCGCGCCGGCGTAGCCGTGTTCCGGCCGGACGAAAAGGTGCCGGAGTGGAAGGCCGGCTGAGGATCGAAGAACTAGGCCCCGGTTCGGGACCTGCGATAA
>JBGPSX010000250.1:0-6201 GCA_041490325.1 Bryobacteraceae bacterium
CGATGTCGATTACTATCGCCGCTGCCGCGAGATTTTTCTGAAGCCACCCGAAATGCCCCGGCAATACAACATGCCGGTTCGATGGGATTGCCCGTATGACTGCGGACTCTGTACCGGCCACGAACAGCATTCGTGTCTGACGCTCATCGAGATCACCGACCATTGCAATCTGCAGTGCCCGATTTGTTATGCCGCGAGCGGTCCGTCACGTCCGCACTATCGGTCGCTCGAACAGATCGAGCGCATGCTCGACGCTGTCGTGAACAATGAAGGCCGCCCCGACGTCGTGCAAATCTCCGGCGGCGAGCCCACGCTGCATCCCGACTTTTTCGCCGTGCTCGATCTCGCCAAGCAGCGGCCCATCCAGCATCTGATGCTGAATACCAACGGCATCCGGATCGCGCGCGAAGCAGGATTCGCGGAGAGGCTGGCCGCCTACATGCCGGGCGTTGAGATCTATCTGCAGTTCGACTCGTTCGAGGCTGACGCGCTGATGGACCTTCGCGGAGCCGATCTACGCAGCATTCGCACGCAAGCCATCGAGAAGCTAAACGAATTGGGTATTTCCACATCGCTGGTCGTCACGCTGAAGAAAGGCGTGAACGATGGCGAAATCGGGCGCATCATCGATTGGGCGCTGGAACAGGATTGCGTGCGCGGCGTCGTGTTGCAGCCCGTGCAGGCCGCCGGCCGTCATGAGAATTTCGATCCTGCGCGCGATCGATTGACTCTCACCGAAGTGCGCCGCAAGATTCTCGAACAGACCAGCGTCTTCCGGCCCGAAGATATCATTCCAGTTCCCTGCCATCCCGATTCGCTCGCGATGGCCTACGCTCTCAAGATGAATGACCGCGTGATACCGCTCACCGGCATGGTGGATCCGAAAATACTGATCGAAGGCGGCCGCAACACCATCGTGTTCGAGGCCGATGAGAAGCTGCACGCGCAGCTATTCAAACTCTTCTCCACCAATCACTCGCCGCAATCGAGCGCGGGAACACTGCACGACCTGCTGTGCTGTCTGCCGCAAGTCCTAACGCCCGCCGGAATCGATTACCGAAGCGTCTTTCGGGTAATCATCATGCAGTTCATCGACGCCTGGGGCTTCGATGTGCGGAGCGTTAAGAAAAGCTGCGTCCACATTGCGCATCCGGATGGCAAGCGCATTATCCCGTTCGACACGTACAATCTGTTCTACCGCGACGATCTAGAGCGCACGGTCCTGCAGCCGCTGCGTCGCGAGCGCGAAGGACGGCCGGCCGCGGATGTCGCACTGACAAATATCGGATAAACTAAATCGAAACATGACTCCAGCAGATCCGCCGGAACTAACACCACCACCGCCGCCGCCGTCGCCTCATCCTCCAGATGACAGCATCGGCAAGGGTGTAGGGCTTGCGATGCTATGGCAGCTTGGGGCCATTGTCGTGAGCGCGATCACGTTTTTCACCGTTTGGGGACTGATCCAATGGTTCGCTCTCGTTCCTGTTTATCTCAAGCGCAAGCGTGCCGGATATGTATTGGCGGCTAAGGGAATCCTGATTGCCGGTTTTGTTGGCATGTTGCTGAATTTCACCTGCGCGGCGTTGATTCTTGGCAATCTGAACTTCCGTTAGAATTTGAAAAACTTGCCCAACCCGAATCTGAGTCGCATGAGCCCCGAGGTTTTCGCCTCGCTCGACTCAATGGAGGGCATCGAGCTTTACCAGCCGCGTCCTCCTCGGCATCCCGCCCGAAGCCAGGTCTGGCAGCGCGCCGGATTGCCGATCGCCATTGCAGTCGCCGCGGCATCCTGGGGCTTGCATCGGTTCGTGCCGCTCGTGAGTCCAGCTATTCTCGCGATTGTCCTGGGTGCGGCGATCCGCAACACCATTTCTCTACCGTCCGAAATCGCCGACGACTGCAAGGGACTCGTCAAGCGCGTTATTCCGCTCATGATCATCCTAACCGGCGCGAGCGTGAATCTGACCGAGGTCGCGCATGTCGGGCTGCCGTCGCTGGCCGTAATCCTGGCGTCCATTACTTGCGGATGCCTTGCGGCAGTGCTGGCCGGCCGTGTTTTCGGTACTTCGCGCAATACGACGATCCTGGTTGGTTGTGGAACGGCGATCTGCGGTACCAGCGCAATCATTGCGGCCGCTCCCGTGATTGGGGCCGAGGACGACGACCTGCTGCTTTCCGTGTCGACCATCAACATCCTCGGCTTGTGCGTGATGTTCGCGCTGCCGCCGCTGGGCGCGGTGCTGCATGTTACGCCGCCGGCTTTCGGGATCTGGGCCGGCTCAACCGTGCATGCCGTTCCACAAGCCATCACTGCGGGCTTCGCCTACAGCGCGCAATCAGGTACACTAGCAACCCTCGTCAAACTCGTTCGCGTCACATTGCTGGCTCCATTTCTTGTCGTGCTCGCGCTGGTTGTGCACCGCAAGAATCGCCCGAAGTTGGGTGTGGCCATGCTGCCGAAATTCGTTTGGGGCTTTCTCGGGCTGGCTGCGTTGAACACCTTGCAAGTTCTTCCGGTCCTCAGCTTTCAGCTTCCAATGACCGCCGGCCCATGGCACATCCCGCTCAGTTCTTTGCTGACTGAATTCGGCACGATGCTGCTGACTTTGTCGATGGCCGCGATGGGACTCGAAGTAAATCTCCGCTTTCTTTTCCGTACCGGACTCGCCGCGATGGCGACTGGCACGTTAGCGAGCGTGGCTCAAATCGGGCTTACGCTGGCGTTGATTCACTGGCTGATTTAAACCGCTCCTTGCAGTCACGGCTCAGTGTCGAGTTTATGCCGTTTACCGAGCCGTGACCGCAGGGAGCGGTGTTCGGGACCGCTCTTCAGCCCCTCTTAACCGAGACATCCGCTGCTCCAGATAGTCGACGAATCGCGCGGTGGGATCGAAGCCTACGACATTGACCGCATCGGTGACAAAGTTCGAGAGCGCGTTGATGTCGTAGTAGGCAATCTCGCCAGTACGGTCGTTGACCAGATACTCGATGCCACCCACATCGAGCTGCGCCGCGCGTGCCAAAGCAAGTGCGCCTTCGATGGCCGCGCGCGGCGGATCCTCGCGCTCGATTCGCAGCTTTTTCTTGCCGGGCGTGTCGACCGGGCAGGCGCTCAAGTCCGTTTCCACTTGGCAGATGTCGGCCGGGCAAAGATTGAAGCTGCTCAGGTCCGGCCAGATTCGGATGGCGTACAGGAACTCGCCGTCTAGCACTTCCACTCGAACGATAGAGCTGCCGCGCGCAGGCAGGAATTCCTGAACCAGAGCCGTTCCGTCGACGCCGAAGTCGAACTGCGCGGCTGCGAGTTGATCGATCGAATCAAACCGCACGATCCCGGCGCCGCTGCCACCGACGTTGGGCTTGAAGACGATCGGAAATTGAAGACCCCTGGCCGCCTCGACGAGTTGGGATGAATGATTGACGACCCGAGCCTTCGGATAGCTGACGCCGCAGCGGCGGAATAGATCGAGTTGGCGGGCCTTCGAGATCTCGACGGCGTAGGCGGCGCTTCCGTTCACCATGTCGACGCCGGTTTCTTCCAAGTGGTAGAGATAGTCGCGCACCGTGAACACGCCGTTGCCGTGCCCGCGCTTGTGAGACGAAGGGCTCATGCGGTTGACGACCAGCGCGTGGGGAACAAGCTGTTCAGGATCAAACAACAACTGGTCCGCGTGCAGCGGCGACCAGGGAATTTCGCGACGGTTTAGCTCGGCGAAAAGAAGCTCGAACCATTCCGGGTGTTCGTAAAGGATGCCGATCGAAGGACGAAGGCTCACATTGATATTGTAAGACCGCTCCCTTTGGTCACGGCTCGGCTAGGGATTACTGCCCCTAACCGAGCCGTGACCAAAGGGAGCGGTTTCAAATAATCGTTGGATGGGGTTTTGCCGTCGGCGTGAAGAATCGATTGGGTAGCAATAGGTATGTGAGGACAGCGGATAACGGATGCATCAGGCCTGAAAGCAAAAACACCGGAGCGTAGGTGAAGTGTGTGACCAAGTAACCGGTGCCGAGGCTGGCGAACATGCCGCCGATTGCGCCGCCGCTTCCGGAGAAGCCCGTGACTGTGCCGATCTCGTGGCCGCGATAGATGTCGGTCGGGATGGTTTGAAGGTTCGCCGTCCACAGTCCATGCCCAAGCGTGATGGCGCAGGTTGCGGCGATCGCAAGAGCCGCGGTTGGCACGAAGGGGGCCAGCATTGCTAGCGGCATCACTGCCGCTCCCAGCGCCATGACGAATTTTCGCGCGCGCGGCAACGTCCAACCGGCGTGCATCAGGCGTCCTGAGAGCCAGCCTCCGGTCACGTAGCCAATACCTCCGAATGCAAACGGCACCCACGAATATTTCCCGACCATCGCGAGGTCGAACGCGCGCTCCTTGCGCAGATATTCGGGAAGCCAGAAGATAACGAAGTAGATCACCGGGTCGGTGAAGAAGCGCGTCAGGACCAATGTCCAGCAGGGCCGAGTACGCAGCAGCGCCCACCAATCCACTCGCTCTTTGCCTGCGGTGCGCGCTTCAGCCGGAGGCTGCACAAATGGTTTCAGCCTCTCGTATTCGTCCTTGCGCAGCCACCGATTCAAGTGCGGCGGCTGATAGAGGAACAGCCACGCTGCGAGCCACACCAGTCCGACCAATCCGGTGAAGACGAACGCATTACGCCAGCCGTATTTCAACGTGATGGCGGCAACGGTGATCGGAGCAAGCAATGAACCAAGCGAGGTGCCGGCATTGAAAATCCCCATGCCGAGCGCGCGCTGAGATGCCGGGAACCATTCGGAAACGGCTTTGGCGGCGGCCGGCCAGGCCCCGGGCTCGGTCAGGCCCAGCAAGAAACGATAGCCGGCGAGAGTCCACTTGCCGGTCGCGAATCCATGCAGCAGTTGCGCGATGGACCAGCCGGTGACGAAGACTGCGAATCCCTTGCGCGTCCCCAGCCGATCGACGATGTAGCCGGAACCGGCGTACATGATGGAGTACGCCAGGAAGAACAACGTGAGGATGTGCGCGTAATCCTGCTCGTTGAGGGCGAACTCGTGGCGGATGTCGACCGAGACGACTCCAATGGCCAGGCGATCAAGATAGTTGATCGTGGTTGACAGGCACAGCAGGAAGGCGATGACCCACTGCAGCCTTGGAATTTTCACTCCGCTACAGTATATCGGCGAATGGCCGTGGCTCGCCCACTGGCGGGATCGACGGTGACGATGGTGGCGTGCAACTCGCCGCCGGTCTTGGCGCTGTCGAGGCGAATCGGCATGGCGGTCAGAAATCGGCGCAAGGCAAGATTCTTGTCCGAGCCAATCACCGAGTCGTAAGGGCCGGTCATGCCGACGTCGGTCTGATACCCGGAGCCACCCGCGAGAATGCGCTCGTCGGCGGTGGGCACGTGCGTGTGCGTGCCGAGCATGGCCGATACGCGGCCATCCAAGTGCCAACCCATGGCCATTTTCTCGCTGGTCAGCTCGGCGTGAAAGTCCACCAGGCGCACTTTTGTGGAAGCGTCGAGCGATTCGAGTATGCGGTCGGCCTCACGAAACGGGCAATCAGTAGCCGGCAGGTGCGCGCGGCCCTGCAGATTGATCACGGCGACCGGGACGCCGTTGCGAGCCTTCGACACGATCAGACCTTTGCCGGGCAGGTCTTTCGGATAGTTCGCCGGGCGGAGCAATCGAGGCTGGCGCGGCAGGTAGTCGAAAATTTCCTTCTTATCCCAAACGTGATTGCCGGAGGTGAGCACATCCATGCCGATCGAGAAAAGCTCTTCGGCGATGAGCGGCGTGATCCCGAATCCGCCGGCGGAATTTTCGCCATTCGCGACCGCGAGCGAAATCTTTTCGGCCGTGATGATTTCTTGCAGGTGGCGAGCGACCAGACTGCGACCGATGGAGGCGAATATGTCGCCGATAAAGAGAATGTTCATTTAGGCTGGAGGCTGGGTGGGAAGTAGGAGCGCCACACCAGCGGAATCGACCCCGTCCTTGACCCCAAATCTCAACAGGGGCGGAGCCCCCCGAGCGTCTTTAGGCTTCTCCATGGCGGCTTTTCGACCGCCGGAGCTTGCACACCAACGCTAAAACCGAGTCGGACCCCAAGACAATTGACTGTCGGATCAATTTAGGAAGCCGATCCCAAAAACTAGCTAGAACGCTCCTGCGGGTAATCATACCAGAAGGTTTCGATTCTGGCTATAGGAG
>JBGPSX010000251.1:0-6188 GCA_041490325.1 Bryobacteraceae bacterium
ATCCGGTTGCGGCCGCGCAAGTGCCAGCCGCTGCCGGAAACTCTGGAAGCGATCCAACGGGCCGATCTCATTACTTTCGGTCCGGGCTCACTGTTCACGAGCCTGATTCCGAACCTGCTGGTGGAGGGAATTACGGACGCGATTCAGCGCAGCCGGGCGTTGAAGGCGTATTACGTCAACCTGATGTGGCAACCGGGAGAGACCATTGGCTTCCGAGCCTCCGATCATGTAGCCGCAATCCATCGCCACGCGGGTGTTCCGCTGCTGGATGTCGCGGTAGTGAACACGCGACCGATCAGCGTGAGACAAAGGCGCAGGTACGCCGCCGAGAAAGCGCAATCCGTGCTGAACGATATCGACCGCATTTCGGAAATGGGACTGCAGGTGGTGGCCTCGGATCTACTGGGCGAGGGCGACACAGTGCGCCACGACTCGAGAGCGGCCGCGGACGTAGCCATGGAACTGGCCCGTCGAGGGCGAGGCGTGCGCCGAAAGGTGCGCGTGTTGGGGGAGCAGTAGTGAGTTGACAGCGCGTTCACACGAGTGTGAACGCGGCACGCAAGAGTGCGTGCGCCACGGTCCTTTAAAATGTTTACGTGAGCCATAACGACTCCGAAACTAAATCACCCGTGAACGTGGTGATCCTTGCAGCGGGTCTGGGAACGCGCATGAAGTCCAAGCGCGCCAAGGTCCTGCATCGCGCCGGCGGACTTTCGCTGATCGAGCACGTCGTCCAGACGGCGCTTCAAATAACGCCCGCTCAGAATATTACCGTGGTGGTGGGACATCAGGCCGAGCAAGTGAAAGCGCTGCTCGCGCCGGTGGGCGTTCGGTTTGTCGAACAAGCTGAGCAAAAAGGAACCGGCCACGCCGTCATGATGTGCAGCGCTTCGCTCGCTTCCGAAGGCGGGCTCGTGATCGCACTCTATGGCGACGGACCGTTGCTCTCCAAAGCCACGCTGCAGGAACTGGTGAAGAGGCAGGCCGCGGGAACTGCGGCAGCGACGCTGATCACGACTCGGCTCCAGGATCCCACCGGATACGGCCGCATCATCCTGGGTGAGCGCGGCGAGGTGAAGGCCATCGTCGAACAAAAGGCCGGAACCAAAGAACAGCTCGCAATCCAGCTGGTCAACCCCGGTATTTATTGTTTTCGAGCCGATCTTCTGTGGAAGCACCTGCCTGAAATTCGGACCGACAATCCTGCGCAAGAATACTACCTGACCGACATGGTCGAGATCTTGAACCGGGCGGGACACTCGGTCGCGGCGATGGAAATTGAAGACTCGCAGGAGCTGTTGGGAATCAATACCCGAGTGGAACTCGCGATGGTCGACAAGATTTTCCGCGCGCGCAAGGTCCAGGAGCTGATGCTCGCCGGCGTAACCATTGAGAAGCCAGAGACGGTCAGCATTGACGCCTCGGTTCGAATTGGCCCGGACACGATCATCGAGGCATTCGCGCAGATCCTCGGACGAACTGAAATCGGGGAGGATTGCCGGATCGGCGCCTGCTCCATCGTTCAGAATTCGAAGCTGGCGAACGAGGTGAGTGTGGGCCCCTTCACCTCCATCGTCGATTCAGAGATCGAAACCAGCGCGCACGTCGGACCCTTCGCGCGGTTGCGAGGCGGCGCTCACGTGGGCGTCAACGCCCATATCGGCAATTTCGTAGAACTGAAGAATACCCAGCTCGGGGCCGGCGCCAAAGCCAGTCATCTAGCCTACCTCGGTGACGCCGAGATCGGCGAGCGCACCAATATCGGGGCGGGAACCATCACTTGCAATTACGATGGCGTCGCAAAGCATCGCACCAAGATCGGTAAGGACGCGTTCGTCGGGAGCAACTCGACGCTGGTGGCGCCGATCGAGATTGGCAGCGGAAGCTACATCGCCGCGGGCTCGGTGATCACGGATCCAGTGCCACCGGACGCTTTGGCGATCGGCCGACAACGTCAGATCGTCAAAGAAGGTTGGGCCGCTAAGAAGAAAAAGAAGAAGTGATTACTTCTTGGGCGCGGGTTTCGCCGAAGCGCGCACCACGATCAAGCGAGCGAGGTCGCCGTCATCGGTGGTCACAAAGCCGACCGTAACCCTCACCCTCGCGTGCAGTTTTCCCTCGACGCGAGTATCGGGCTTGATCCAAAACGATCGTTTCTCGGGCTGCTTTCCAAGAATGCTGCGCGAGACCGTAATCCTTTCGGCCGACACTTCGACGATCGCTCCGGAAAATGTGCCGGTGTACTTCGGCTCGCTCTTCGCGCCGTCCAGTTTTTGTGGGATTTCGCTGTCCTGAGCACCGGCTGTAAGCCCAATCAGACTACAGCCCAGCACCAGGAAAATCGCGGAACGACGCACACTTGAATGATAACCAATGCCTCCGAAAGGTTGCTTAAGGGGCAATTAAACTTGCTTCATTCGTGGGCGGCCGGCCGGCGCCTAAAGCACCAGTATCGGATGATACACATGCGGCAGGCGGGCCTCGCCAATCGCGATCAGGTCGCCTTCCTGGCTGATCGCCTTCACATACTTAGCGCCTGCTCTGGCAAGGAACGGCGACAGTCGAAAATCCTTGCCTTGACGGATCTGGCCGGCCGTCAACGCGTCCACGGTCGCGTTGGGAAATTGAGGCAGAACTTTCGAAGCCGGAATGAGCGCCTCGGCAATTCGGCCCGCTGCAGCCAGGCCTTGTAGCTCCCCTAGCGTGTGTGAATCCGCCTCGGTGAAATCTCCGGAAGCGGTGCGCCGCAGTTCTTCAAGAAACGCGCCACATCCCAGCCGTTGACCCAATTCGTGGGCGATGCTGCGCAGGTAGGTCCCGGTGGAACACTGTACCAGTATCCGAGCCATCGCGCCATCGAATTCAACCAAGTCCAATGCGGAAACATGCACCTCGACGGGCGCCAACTCGACCGCTATGTTTTTGCGCGCGAGCCGATAGGCCGGCGTGCCCGCAATCTTCTTGGCTGAAAAAGGCGGAGGCGTTTGCATGCTGGTTCCACGAAACGGCGCGAGCGCGGCTTCCAATTCGTCGCGGCCGAATTGGGGCGTAACCGGATCGGTAGCCAGCGTGCCTTCGCGATCATAGGTGTCGGTGGACCAGCCGAACCGGATGCGCGCGTCGTAGCGCTTTTCTCCGGTTGAGAAAAACTGCGCCAGCCGCGTAGCTCGTCCGATCACCAGCGGCAACACTCCGGTGGCCATCGGATCCAGCGTACCCAGATGCCCTACCCTGCGCGTGCCCGCGAAACGCCGCATGCGATTGACCACGTCGTGCGACGTCAGGCCGCCTGGCTTGTCGACAATGATCACGCCATCCACGCAACCAATTTAGCAGCCGCGTGGCGGAGGCATGCCTTGAGGACCGCTCCCTTTGGTCACGGCTCGGTTAGGAGCTGTATCGGTTAGGGGCTGTAATTGATCGGGCTAGCGCACGCACTCTTGCGTGCCGCGTTCACAATTGTGTGAACGCCTGGCGTTGGCATGAGTGCCAACGCGGCACGCATGAGTGCGTGCGCCACATCGTCAATGATCGGAACAGACGAAGTTGGCAGCGTCATCGGTGCTGCCGGTTCCCTTCCACTTGGCAACCTGTGGGTACTTGCACAACGGACGAGTTCGAACGACGCCGCTGGCTGGATTCGTTCCGGTCTTGTACTTGGTCGCGGTGATCTGATCCGGCGCGACGCCCTTCTCCACCCAGCGCTCCAGCGCCGCAGCCATGTCATGCTCGGGGTCACCCTGCGCCACGGTGGCCTGTCCGAACGCGCTGGGACCCGGACCACCGCCGCAATGCTGCATTCCAGGCACCATGAACAAGCGAACAAACGCATTGGTATCTTTCGCGCCCATCTTGGACGTCACGCTGGTGTAGTAGTTAATGGCGTTCACCGGAGGAATCGCCGCGTCGCTCCAGCCGTGGTAGATGATCAATTTTCCGCCACGATCTTTGAACTTCTTCAGGTCCGGATCGGTTGCGTTGAAGGTACGGGCGCCGGCGTCGTCGGCCACCTTCACGTCACGGTCGACTGTCGACGTTTTGAAATCCCAGGCCGCATCGGAGTACACGATGTTTTGAAAGTAATTCAGGCCGAAGGCATTTTGCAGGCTCTTACCCGGAGCGGGTCCGGTGACCCATAGTCCCCAACCGCCGCCGCCCGTTTCGCCGCCCACCGAATAACCGGGAAAGATCTGCTCGCCCTTAGCACTAAGGGGACCCGAGTAGATTTTTTCAAGCGCGGCCACTTGCGGAGCTGTGAGACAGGCATCCGACACGTCGCCCTTGCAGAGCAGCTTTGCTGGATCGAAATGACACTGTCGCGGATCGTCGATGACGCCATCGGTCACGCCATCCTGCGCGTCGCACGCCGCTAGCGTAGCTGCTTCGATGGCCGGAATCTTGCTGGCGGGAATATAGCTGGCGGGATCTGTGAGCGTGGCGCGCATGTCCCACACTGAGCCAGTCAAAAGGTGAGTCCAGTAATTGGCGGGAGCGCCGGCGATGATCCCGTCATAGTCGGCCGGGAAGCGCTGGGCTTCCATGAGCGCTTGCCGCCCACCGTTCGAGCAGGAACTGAAATACGATCGCTTGGGCGCCTCGCCGTAGAATGCGCGCAGGATCGCTTTGGCCTTGTCAGTGGTTTCGTGAATCGCGCGAAAGCCGAAATCGGCGACTTTGTCGGGATGTCCCAACGCCCAGGCAGCGTCGGTTCCACCGGCGCGATGGCCGGTATCGGTGGAGGCCGTGGCATATCCGTGTGACACCGCGCTGCCCAGCAGGCCGTACCCGATCGATCCCGCAAATCCGCCGTTGCCGACGCCTTGGAATTTGCCGTTCCATCCGGAGGCAGGCATCCAGACTTCGAATTCGATGTTGGAGTCGGCCGCGGGTTTCAGAACTCCGGCCACGCGACAGAAAGCCGGCAGATTGGCAATCGTCTGGCCGGCAGGCGGTGTGAACGATCCGGCTGGTACCAACGCCGCAATGCTGATGGTGGTCTTAGGAAGAGCGAGTTTGGAAAGGTCTTCGCAGCTTGCGGCCATGGCGGGAGCGGCAACCGAGCCGAAAAATGCGAGCGTGGCAGTCACTAGCTTGTTCACTACGCGGAATTGTGAAGTCATAGTCGATTTCATATTATGCGCCCAATCCGCGCGCAATGGAATGTCTGGTAGCGGTCCGGAACGGTACACTGGAAGGGCGTGGAAGAGGAGGTCCTCGGTAAAGCATACGATGGGCGCCTGATGCGGCGCCTGCTCACCTATATCCGGCCATACAAGCTGGAAGTTCTGATCGCCCTCGTCCTCCTGCTATTCAATGCGGCACTTCAAACCCTGGGGCCGCTGCTCACCAAACTGGCCATAGATCGCTATCTGGTGCCGTCCGGCAAAATCATGCACACCCCGCTGGATGGATATCTGTCGGGCAACGCCTGGACCGGCGTCGCACAGATTTCATTCGTGTATCTGCTGGCCCTTCTGGGTGGAATGCTATGCGACTTCGGCGAGCAATACCTGGCGCAATGGGTCGGGCAAAAAGCCATGTTCGATCTCCGGCGCCAGATCATGGACCATCTGCAGCGTTTGGATCTCTCCTACTACGATCACAACCCGGTAGGCCGCATGGTGACGCGAATCACCACCGATGTTGACGCGCTGAACGAGTTGTTTTCATCCGGCCTGCTCATGATTCTCGGTGATCTGTTGATGCTCAGCTTCGTCGTCCTGGCGATGTTCCAGTTGAGTCCGGGGATGACGGTCTTGATGCTGGCGGTGATGCCGCTGGTTCTGCTGGTGACCATCCAGTTCCGGAAATCGGTGCAGCAGAGTTATCGCCGGATTCGCGTCGCGATCGCAAGAATCAATTCCTATCTGCAAGAGCACATCAACGGCATTGCTGTTCTTCAACTCTTCAACCGCGAGGACAAGAGCCGCGCCGAGTTCGATCGCATCAATAAAGACCACATGGAAGCGTTCAAGGACGCGATCACCGCTTACGGTTGGTTTTATCCGGTGGTCGAATTCCTGGGAATGCTGACACTTGCCCTGCTACTGGCGTATGGCGGATTCCGGATTCGAAGCGGAGCGCTGACGCTCGGCATCCTGGTGGCTTTCTTCCAATATGGAATGCGGTTCTTCCGGCCGATTCAGGACCTGAGCGAAAAATACAATCTTCTGCAATCGGCCATGGCG
>JBGPSX010000252.1:0-6168 GCA_041490325.1 Bryobacteraceae bacterium
CCGTTCGATCGTGAACAGTACGAACGTTTCGTGGATGCCGTGCTGGCGGCCGAGGCGGTTCCGGCGCATATCGCGGAAGATCAGACGCAGTTTTTCGAAGCCTGTTTGCCGATTGAAGAGCTGGCGCGGCGCGGGCGCGAAACTTTGCGGTTCGGTCCGATGAAACCGATGGGGCTGATCGATCCGCGGACTGGGCGGCGGCCGTACGCAGTGGTCCAACTTCGGCAAGAGAATCTGCGCGCCGACAGCTATAACCTGGTTGGTTTTCAAAACCACATGCGCTTCGGCGAACAGGCGCGCGTTTTGCGCTTGATCCCTGGTCTCGAAAAGGCCGAGTTGCTGCGCTACGGGCAGATCCATCGCAATACGTTCATCAATGCGCCCGCGCTGCTCACTCCAACGCTTCAGCTTCGAAGCCGGCCCCGCATCTTTTTCGCGGGTCAGATATCGGGAGTGGAGGGCTACGTGGAGTCCATCGCGACGGGTCTGGTGGCGGCGAGACATGCAGCGGAAGTGGCGTCGGGTGAAGAGGTCCGGGCATTCCCGAGAGAAACCGCGCTCGGGTCTTTGTGCGCCTACGTCTCGGGCGCGGACGCTCGAAACTACCAGCCGGTGAACATCACGTTCGACCTGTTGCCGCAGTTGGACGAAGCGACGCGTCATCGTTTGCGGCACGACAAGCGCGGGCGTCACGCCGAGGTCTGCCGCCGTGCGCTGGAAAAGCTGGCCGAATATCAATCCGTGTATGCCTGATCTGGCCGGACAAATCGCGCGCTTCATTGACGAGCTGCGCCGGCAGAACGCATCCGAGCACACGATCCGCAACTACAGTTCGGATCTGGATCAGTTTCTTTCGTATTTTACGATTCGGGGCGGGGCCAAGCCGCAGGTGCAGGACATCGACGCGCTGGCGATTCGAGAGTGGCTGGGGCACCTGTACGAGCAGCGTCTGACGGCAGTCAGCATGCGGCGCAAGCTTGCGGCCATACGCTCGTTTTTCAGATTTCTGATGCGCGACGGCGTGGTGGCAACCAATGTAGCGCGTCTGGTGCGAACGCCGAAGGCTCCGAAATCGCTGCCTTCCGTGATGACGGCTGAGCAGACCAATACGCTAGTGGACGCCGTGACAGATACGGCTGAGAAGCTGGAGCGTCCACATCCGGCGCGCGACCTGGCCATCTTCGAGCTGTTGTACGGTTGCGGTTTGCGCGTCAGCGAACTGGTGGGGCTCAACCTGGAAGACTTCGATTTCAACGAGCGCTGGATCCGTGTGCGCGGCAAAGGACGCAAGGAGCGGCAGGTTCCGTTCGCGACGAAGGCAGCGGAGGCGCTGGACCGGTATTTAGCGGTGCGCGAACCATCGAGCGGAGCAGAGCGCGCCTTGTTGTTGAATCATCGCGGGCGGCGGCTCACCGACCGCGGCGCACGCGAGATCGTGAAGTTTTACGCGCGCATGGTCACCGGGGATTCATCCATCCATCCGCACAGTCTTCGGCATGCCTACGCGACGCATTTGCTGAGCGACGGGGCGGACCTGCGCGCTATTCAGGAACTGCTAGGGCACGCGCAATTGTCCACCACGCAAAAATACACACAGGTGTCGCTGACGGACCTGATGGCCGTGTACGACAAAGCGCATCCGAAGGCGTGACAGCCGGACATAACAAACCGCCGCGATAAACTGGAGAGGTATGCCAATCAAAGTAGGTATTAACGGCTTCGGCCGCATTGGGCGAAATGTGGTCCGCGCCGGACTGGATCGCCCCGATATTGAGTTCGTCGCCGCCAACGATCTTACGGACACCAAGACGCTGGCGCACTTGCTGAAGTATGACTCGATTCTGGGGCCTCTGCATCGAGAGGTGAAGGTCGACGCGGATTCGATTACAGCCGGCGGAAAACGCATCAGGATTTTTGCGGTGAAGGATCCCGCGGAGTTGGACTGGAGTTCGCTCGGCGTTCAGATCGTGATCGAATCCACTGGAAGATTCACGGACGCGAAGGACGCACGGAAGCATCTGCGCGGAACGGTGAAGAAGGTTATTATCTCGGCTCCCGCGAAGGACGAAGACATTACGGTGGTGCTGGGAGTGAACGACAACATGTACGACCCGGCCAAGCACAAGATCATTTCGAATGCGTCTTGTACGACCAACTGTCTGGCGCCTGTGGTGAAGGTGCTGCACGAGAGGTTTGGCATCGAGAAAGGCTCGATGACGACGATTCATAGCTATACCAACGATCAGAACGTGCTCGATTTTCCGCACAAGGATTTGCGTCGCGCGCGCGCTGCTGCATTGAATATGATCCCGACCACGACGGGCGCCGCCAAGGCGATCGGCCTGGTGATGCCGGCGCTGAAAGGCAAACTGGACGGCTACTCGATGCGCGTGCCGACGCCGGATGTCTCGGCTGTGGATCTGGTGGCGCTGTTGTCGAAGAATACGACCACCGAAGAGGTGAACAAGGCGCTGGAAGCGGCTGCCAACGGGCCGTTGAAGGGGATTTTGGCTTACACCGAGGATCCGGTGGTGTCGACCGACATGCTGCACAATCCCAATAGCTCAATCGTGGATTCGCAGATGACCAAGGTGCTGGACGGCAATCTGGTGAAGGTGCTGGCGTGGTACGACAACGAGTGGGGCTACTCGATGCGAGTGGTGGATCTGATCGAGTTTTTGGCGAAGAAGGGGCTGAACTAACTGAGATTAATCAGGCCAAGGCTGATTTTGATGGCTTCGTCAACACGCTCCAAGGTCTGGCTGTCTATTGCGCCAAGTCGTTTGACCAAACGAACACGATCCACCGCTCGGATCTGATTCAACAATGCAACCGAGACCACCGAGAGTCCGGTGGTCGTGTCGGCGGTCAGAAGCACATGGACCGGACTTAGTGGAAACCGGACGGCGGACGTTATGGATGCAACGATCGTGATGCCGGTCAGCCGATTCGAGACGTCATTCTGGATGACCAGGGCTGGCCGGGTCTTTCGGATCTCTCGCCCTAACGTTGGGTCGAGCGCCGTGAGATAGATTTCGCCCCGCGCCGGGTGGCTGGTTTCTTGCGAGTAGGTTCGTCGAGAGGCCATGTTTCGTTGTCTACTGCCGCCCAGTCAGCGGCTATCTCACGGTCCAGATCGCGGTCTCGGATAGCGGCGCGTTCCAGTTGTTGGCGAATGGCGTCGGAGCTTCGATTCGCCAGGTAGTGCTGCACTGCCCGGTTGATGAAACTGCTGCGCTGCCCAGATTTCGTAATCCGGCCAATGGCTTGGATGGTGGCTTCGGGTAAGACGATGTTGATGCGCTTAGTCATTAGAACGTTAAGCCGCCATCCACATGATATATAACTCGTGTGTAGGCGCAAGAACTGTGATGCCTTGCGGGTTACGACCAAAAGATCAACGCCGCAAACCCGCAATAGCCAGTTGCGTAAAATGACTGGTTCAATTGGGTGCATCACAGGCTCGGACGATATAGCCCGCCGAAGAACACTTTGCCGGTTGAGCTCTCGTGGTAGCTGGTGTACTGTCCGCCACAGGCAACTTCTCCGGTCGAACTCTCGTGATAGCTCGTGTACTGGCCACCGGCGCAGACCCTACCGGTACGGCTCTCGTGATAACTGGTGTATTCCTCGCCGCATAGAACTGTCCCATTCTTAGATTCAACGTAGCTTGAATATCCGGGAATACGGTATTCGGTGTCTGCATAGGCAACGCCAGCAAGAGTCCACAAACCGCCGAGGAATGCGTGAATTAGAAAATGCTTCACAACTAATGGCGCCAGCGTCGACGACCAACTGTTCCAGAGTTTAGAACTGTAGGCTACGTCCGGATTACTTGGCTCCCGGCTCACGTCTTTGTGTCTTTGTTCGCGTAACGCGCCATCCGTACTAAAATGGTAACAGGCGCAGCATGCTCGATCCCATCCTTGCGAAAATCTTCGGGACCAAGAACGAACGCGATATCAAGCAGATGCGGCCGATCATTGCCGCAATCAATGATCTGGAGCCCGAACTTCAGCAGCTTTCCGATAACGATCTGGCTTCGAAGACCGCCGAATTCAAGCAACGTATCGCCAATGGGGAAGAGCTCGACAACCTTCTGATCGAGGCCTTCGCTGTTGCGCGCGAAGTGGGCTGGCGCGCCCTCAACATGCGCCATTTCGACGTGCAGTTGATCGGCGGCCTAGTGCTGCATCGCGGCAAAATTGCGGAAATGCGAACCGGCGAAGGAAAGACGCTGGTGGCGACGCTGCCGGTCTATCTGAATGCATTGGCGGGCAGAGGCGTGCACGTCGTTACGGTCAACGATTATCTGGCCAAGCGCGACTCGGAATGGATGGGCCGCATTTACAGGTTCCTCGGTATGTCGGTGGGCGTCATTGTCCACGACCTGGACGACGAGGAGCGGCGCCAGAATTATAACTGCGACATCACGTACGGAACCAACAACGAATACGGCTTCGATTACCTGCGCGACAACATGAAGTTCCGTATCGAGGACTGCGTGCAGCGCGGCCACCAATTCGCCATCGTCGACGAAGTGGACTCGATCCTGATCGACGAAGCGCGCACGCCGCTGATCATCTCGGGGCCGAGCGAAGAATCCACCGACAAGTACTACAAGATCAACCGCATCATTCCGAAACTGGTGCGCGGCGAGGAGATCAAGGGCAAGGAGCCGGGCGAAAGTTACACCACGGGCGACTACACCGTCGACGAAAAACATCGCAGCACCGCGCTCACCGAAGAGGGCACCGCCAAAGTTGAGAAGCTGCTGGCCTGCGGCAACCTCTATCAGCCTGAGAACTGGACCATCCTGCATCACGTGCAGCAGGCGTTAAAGGCGCACGTGCTGTTCCATCGCGATAAAGACTACCTGGTGCAAGAGGGCCAAGTCATCATCGTGGATGAGTTCACCGGACGCGTGATGCCGGGACGCCGCTGGAGCGACGGGCTGCATCAAGCCATCGAAGCCAAGGAAGCGGTGAAGATCGAGCGCGAAAATCAGACGCTCGCCACCATCACGTTCCAGAACTACTTCCGCATGTACAAGAAGCTGGCTGGCATGACCGGCACGGCTGAAACCGAAGCCGCCGAGTTTGAGAAGACCTACAAGCTGGAAGTGCTGGCGATCCCGCCCAACCGTCCGATGGTGCGCAAGGAGCACCAGGACATGGTCTACCGCACCGAGGAGGAAAAATTCCGCAATGCGGCCAAGGAGATCAAGGAATTCTACGAGCGGGGCCAGCCGGTGCTGGTGGGAACGATTTCGGTGGAGAAGTCGGAACGGCTCTCGCACGCGCTGAAGAAAATGGGCGTCCAGCACGAAGTCTTGAACGCCAAGAATCATGAGCGCGAGGCCTTCATCGTCGCGCAGGCCGGACGCAAGGGCGCCATTACGGTTTCGACCAACATGGCCGGGCGCGGCACCGACATTTTGCTGGGCGGCAACCCGGAGTTTCTCACCAAGGAACACCTGAAGAAGCAGAACAAGGATCCGGATGCCCTGCAAACCAGCGCGGTGGGAACGCCGGAGCGCGTCGAGTGGGACGCCATCTTCACGCGCTACAAGAACGAAACCGCCACTGAGCACGATGAAGTGGTCAGCGTGGGCGGACTGCACGTGCTGGGCACTGAGCGCCACGAATCGCGGCGTATCGACAACCAACTACGCGGTCGCGCTGGCCGGCAGGGCGATCCCGGGAGTTCGCGCTTTTATCTTTCGCTGCAAGACGATTTGATGCGCATCTTCGGCGGCGAGCGGATGCAGAATCTCATGCTGCGGCTGGGCATGGAGGAAGATGTACCGATCGAGTCGAAACTCATCAGCAAGCGGATTGCGGCCGCGCAAAAGGCCGTGGAAGCGCAGAACTTCGCCGCCCGCAAACACCTGATCGAGTACGACGACGTCATGAACAAGCAGCGCCAGGCCGTGTACGGCATGCGGCGCCAGTTGCTGGAAGGGAGCGATCAAAAAGGGCGGGTCCTCGAGATCATCGACGGCATCGTTGCAACGTTCATCGACATGCGCTGCCCAGAACGGGCGCATCCGAGCACTTACGACTTGACCGGACTACAGACCGACGTGCTGTCGGCGTTTGGCGTGAAAATCGATCCCGAGGAGCTGAATGGGCTGACGCGGCAGGAGGTCGAGGAGAAGAACGATAC
>JBGPSX010000253.1:0-6167 GCA_041490325.1 Bryobacteraceae bacterium
AGTAGCCCAGCGCCTAGGCCTCTCCCACCTCCTCTGAAGGTTCCCCTCTCCTCCCAATCCACTCCCACAACAATTCCCGGTGCTCCCGCTCAACGCAAACAAACAGCGCAAGCCAACAATAGAGCGCTCCAATCACCGCCGCCGCCGCCAAAATCTGCATCCAATTTCCACCCGGCCAGACCGCCCGCAACCCACACGCAACCGCAAAAACCGGCGCCGCCACGGCCATGGGTCGAGCATAAACATCCCCCAAATATCGATCGAACGGCATCGAAATCATCCGCGTAACCAACCAAGGCGCGAAAATACCACGATCTAGAATCATCAGCGCCGAACAGACCCACGCCGCCCCAACTATCCCCCATCGTGGAACCACCAGCCACAACGCCCCTAACGCCACCACAGCTTCAACCAACAGTCCCCTGGCGTAGCGCTGATGCTTTCCGAGCCCCAGCAGAAGCATGCTCGAACTAAACTGCCCCACCACCCCGAACAGGTAGCCAATCAGCAGAATCGGCAACAGCGGCGCGGCCTGCTGGGCAACATCCGCTCCCACCCACAATCGAAAGAATTGCTGGCCATAAACCCAAAGCACGATGGCGAGAGGCATGAATATTGTCAGGCAATATCGATTGGAAAATACGGCCAGCCGCGCCAACGGCCCGGAGTCCTGCTGGGCGGCGATTTCGGCCGCGCTGATGTTGGTGACCAGTCCAATCCGTCCGATGAAGTCCACCGTGTACTGCAGCAGCCGAAGCGGCAGGTTGTAGAAACCGACCAACGCGGCCGGAAGAAAGTGGCCTATGATCACCGGTGGCCCTTGATTCAGTGCCTGTGTCGACGCCGTTTGAACGAACGTATGGACGCCGTACTCAAACATCTGCTTGAGCATTGGCACAGTAGCCTGGCGGTATGAGATTTGCCGTGCCGGAAAAACTTTGCGGAAGAAGTAGTAGTTGAGACTATATCCCAGACATTGGCTCAGAACGGTTGCGATTCCGATCGATACCAGGCCGTACCCTACGTACAGCAAGACGGTCCAGGCCGCGGCGCGAACAGCGGTCGTGACCATCGCCACTCGATTGGTCAGGTCGAATCGCTGCACTGCTTCCAGCGCCGCCGGGAAGAGATTGAAGACCAGTCCCAGGCACCAACTCAGCGTGATCAATAAAAGCAAAGTGACAAAGGAATTCTGATATACGCCCGAGATCCGAAAGAACCCTTGGATGTAGGTAGACGCCAACACCACCACGCCCAGGATCAGCGCCGCCGCCAGGCAGGCGTATGCAAAGGCCGTGCTGATCACCTCGGCGATTTTGTGAATCTCTCCGGTGGCTGTGTAATGAGCCACGAACTTTACTGTGGCCGAGCGAAATCCTAAGTCCGCCAGCCAATAGTATTCGACCAGGGAAAAGGAGAGTGCCCAGATCCCGTATCCTTCCGTTCCCAGCTTGCGGATCAGATACGGTGACAGCAAAAAGCCGGTCGCCAGGCTGATCGCGGCCGCCGACCAGTTCCATGCGACGCCAACCGCGAACCGCTGGCTGCGAGACTGTGGAAGCGGCTCTCGAGGAGTAGCCAAATTGTTCCTTAGGCGAATGCCTTTTTCATGATAGTAGGCACGCGCCCACTCGTCGACACGCGATCGGCGCCACCGTCGAACCGAATCGTTAAATCTCGCTGCCCAACGATTCTGTAGCGGTGGCGGCCAGCGGAACCAGGCGGCCTGCGGCCTTGGCCGTGGACTCACGAACGATCAGGTGAGTCCCCATCGGAAACTCCGCGCCTTCCATCTCTCCACGTATCGATTGAAACAGCGCGTTGCACGACAGGCTCGCAAGCTCCGATCGCAACAGCCGAACCGTGGTCAGAGGTGGTTCCGTGAACTGCGCCATGTCGATGTCGTCGAAGCCGACCACCGACAAATCCTGCGGAACACGAAGTCCGGCCTGCCGCGTTCCCCGCAGCGCGCCGATCGCAGTAAGGTCGTTGGATGCCAGAACAGCAGTGGGTGGATGATGACGCTGCAACAAACGCGTGATTGCGATCAGGCCCCCATCGATTTTGTGATTGCCTTCTTCAATCAAGTCCGGATGCGCTTCTACGCCGCGCTCTCGCAGGCAGTTTAGAAACGCATCGCGCCGCAGACGCGCCGACTTCAAGCTGCTCGGGCCGCCGATGAAGGCGATGCGGGTGTGATTGAGCGCGCGAAGATGATCCACGGCTTGCGCGATGCCTTGCGCATAGTCGACCTTGATGTTGCTGACGCCCTTGCCCACTTTGCCGACATCCAGGAACACCAGCGGCACCTTGCGGCTGGACAGTTGATCGGTGAGCGAGCGATCCAGCTCGGACGTCATTATCGCGACGCCATCCACTTTGCGGTCGATCATGCGCCGCACGCACAGCGCCGTTCGCGAGTTGTCGTAGTTGGTGGAATTCACCAACACGTCATAACCGTGATGGAATGCGACGTCTTGAAACCCGTGAATCAATTCCGGGAAAAACGGATTCGTAATGTCGGAAACCACCAAGCCGAGCATGCGGCTTCGGCCGGAAACCAAAGACTGGGCCGCAGTATTGGGGTGATAATCCAGTTCCTCGATCGCCCGCCACACGCGTTCCGCCGTGACCGGATCAACCGGACCGCTGCGATGCACCGTCCTGGAGACAGTCGAGATGGAAACTTTGGCGCGCTTGGCGACTTCCGCGATGGTCATGACGATGTCAAACCAATTCCGCTGGCGCCGGCGTTACGCGGATCTCAATGAATCGCTCGCCGAGATGCGGATGTTTCGCGGTCAAACGCACCGTGCCCGCCGCCTCCTTCGCCTTGATCCAGATTGCGCCCGCCCCGCCCGGCAGCACGAATGGATTCTCGCCGATGAGTTCACCGGGTCCGGAAACCGACAGCGAAACCGCCACCGTTGCCAGCGGCCGGATGTTTCCATATTCGTCGGTAACCATCAGCACCACGCGTGTCGCATCGCGGCCGTCACCCAAGAGCTCCGTGTCGTCCGGCAGCATCTTCAGGTCGACGTCTTTGCCGGATCCCGACAGCGTCAGCGTCTTAGCCAGCTTGCCTTTGAGATAGCCTTCGATTTTCAGATCGCCCCAGGGGTTCAATGGTAGATTCCCTAGATTCATCATGAACGGCGGATATTTCAAATTCGCGAAGGTAGCGCGATCCGGATCCAGCTCCTGCTTGAGCTTGCCGTCGTAATAGATTTTCAGATGGTCGCAATTCGAAAGAATAGGTACCGTGCCAGGCCCTCCCGCTTCCGACTTGTCGCCTGACGACCAGAAGAACCCGGCCTGCAACACCACTTCTTCCTCCGGATCGCATTGCGACTGGTAAACGTACGCCGCTGGTTTCGCGATACGGAAAATATCGCTGACGCCGTGATAGCAGATATGATCGCCGGATCCAAAGTTGGAGTGCGTGTTGTAGTCGAACGCGCACCAGCCGATCCCACCCGAATAACGATCGTCGGAGGCCAGTTGATTATGTACCCGCGCGTGCCGGATAACGTGCTCCGCAACGCGCGAGACGTTATCGAAACGCTTGGTCGAGAACATGTGTCCGTTGAACTCAGTGTTGAGATACAGCGGATGATTGGGCGGCCGCAGCGGGAAGCCGAAATCGTTCATGGTGAACACGTCTTCGAGCAGCTCCGAATTGTAGTTGTAGCGGATGCCGCCCGTCTGGCGCATGTCATCCAAACTGTGCGCGAGCGTATTGGTGCGCGTGTAGAAGGCGTGATTGTCGCCCGATTCGTTGATTCGCACGCCCCACAAAATGATCGACGGATGATTCCAGTCCCTCCGGATCATCTCGCCCACGTTGCGGACCGCGACATCCTGCCAGCTCGTATCGCCGATGTGCTGCCACCCGGGAATTTCTTCCAGCACCAGCAAGCCGAGCTCGTCGCAGGCGTCCAGGAAGTCCGTCGATTGCGGATAGTGCGACGTGCGAACCAGGTTGCAGTGCAACTCGCGCCGCAGGACCCAGGCATCCCGGCGTTGTGCACGCGCCGGCATCGCCCCGCCAACGTACGGAAAAGTCTGGTGACGGTTCAGCCCTCGCAGTTTTACGTGCTGGCCGTTCAGCAGAAAACCGGATGAGGTGAATCTTGCATCGCGGAACCCGACTCTTGTGTGCAGTTCATCCTGCGAGCCGTCTTTCGCGGCCAGCCGCACCACAACGGAGTAGAGCTTCGGATTTTTCAAATCCCAAAGCTGTATCGCTCCCAGCGATCTCAGGTTGACGTCATAGTACTCGGCCTGGCTCGAAACCGTCAGGTCGGCGCTCTTCAAGACCCTTGTCCCATCTCGCAGCTCTGCCGTGATGGTCGCGCCATCCGCCGAGCCGTTCAGGTAGCACCGCACCCGCAGCTCGCGATCGTTATCCACCGGCCGCACCGGCCTGGCGTACACGTTCTCGAGGAAGGCCTGCGGCACGACACGCAGTTGGACATCGCGATAGATGCCGCCGAAGGTGAGGTAATCGATGTTGTCGCCAAACGGCGGAATGTCCTTCCGCTCGGTGGAATCCAGCTCCACCGCGAGGACGTTGTCTGCGCCGTACTTCAGATGTGACGTGATCTCAAATGAGAACGGCGTGTATCCACCTTTGTACTCGTCAAACGCGTGACCGTTGACCGTGACCTTCGCCGCCGTCATGGCGCCCGCGAAATCTACGAAGACGCGTTTGCCTCTCCATTCCGCGGGTGCCTGGAAATGCCGCCGATATGCGGAGACATACTGGAAATCTTTCTCCTCAAAACTATGCCAAGGCAGTCGCGAGTTCGAATGTGGAAGCGTAATCTTTTCCCACTTCGAATCGTCGTAGGCTGGCGCGGCGAATCCGCCCACGGCCTTGCCACCGAATAGCCACTTGCGATTCAGGTCGTAGACGCGCCGGTTCCCAGAGGCGCCCGACTTGTTCGCTTGCCCCGCGAGCGATGCCGCGGCGGCTGATCCTAACAGAAATGCTCGACGATCAATGCCTGTCCAGGTGTTTTTCATCAGAGAAATACAGCCTATCACAATCTTAGCGTGGGATGGCTAAGCTATTGATGGTATGAGGGTGGAAACGTTTTCGGGCTGAGCACGATGGGACTACCGGGCCTGAAGGTTGATGAGATGTTGGAACCGCTTCCTTTGGTCGGTAAGCCAGGATAAGCTTGGCTGATCTTGTGAACTGAGAGGAGTTCACCATGTAAATTGCCTGTTCAGCATGTAGCCGAACGAGCGTGAGTCTCAGTGATGGGGCTGGCGTACTGGGGAGGCGAACACGCGAGCCGTAACGCAAGTGAACCCGATTCGGTCTCGATAGAAAAACGAAGGTGGCCAATCCGCCGACTAGGACGAAGCCAGACAAGACCGGTGGTGAAGCAACAGGCATGAGCAGCCATCGGACCTTCCGGGATGGTTGGGGACAGCGCGCGTGAAAAGATCAGTCGAAGAGCCTGGGAGGCCCTGACGGGTGAGAGCGAAAGCGAACAACGCACCGCGGGAAGACATAACTGTGGTGGCGGCCCAACAGGGAGTCGGAGAGGCCCATAGTAGCGAAGAAACGGGGTAACGCCCGCGGAGCGAAGGGGTCTTACTGGAAGCATGATTCTGAAAGAGGAGGAGAAATCCGCTTGGATGAAAATCCCATCACGGAGACTCGGGCAGCCGCACCCAAGGCGACGCCGGAAAGGCTGAAGGAGCCAGGACTGCCGGAGAAAGTTTCTCAACTGAGACAGAAACTAGGCCAAAAGGCCAAGCAGGAACCGAAGTTCCGGTTTTATGTTTTGTACGACCGGATCTACCGGATGGATGTGTTGGAAGCGGCGTGGGAACGGGTGCGAGCCAAGCAGGGAGCGCCCGGAGTGGATGGTGTCACGATCCAGCAGATTGTGATGTCAGACCAAGGCGTAGCAGGATTCCTGGAAGGGATTCAGGAATCGCTAGGCACGAAAACCTACCAGCCGCAGGCGGTGCAGCGCGTGTACATTCCGAAAGCGAATGGGAAGCTGAGGCCGTTGGGAATACCGGCGGTGCGCGACCGGGTAGTGCAAATGGCGACCCTGTTGATCCTGGAGCCGATCTTTGAGGCAGATTTCCTGGATTGCTCGTATGGGTTCCGGCCGGGGCGATCAGCGCACCAGGCGTTGGAG
>JBGPSX010000254.1:0-6166 GCA_041490325.1 Bryobacteraceae bacterium
GCTCACCACTCGCGTCACCGGCAGCGAGGCCAGCCCCTCGCGATACTCTTCCACCGGAACTCCGAGTTCCACAGCAACCTCTTCGTCGGTCACAAAGAAGCGTCCATGCTTGCTCTGCGCCTGGGTCATGGCGTCCTGAAAACGCTTGATGTGAGCGCGCTGTCTGCGCGGAATCCAGTCGCTCGAGCGTAGGCTGTCTAGCATGGCGCCGCGAATGCGATGCGCCGCGTAGGTGTTCACCTTGGCGTCGAAGCGCGGATCGAAGCTGTCCACAGCGTGGATCAAGCCTACCGTTCCGGCCGAGACCAGGTCCTCCAAACACACTTCTGAGGAGAGCTGCCCGATCATTCTTCGCGCGATCGCATACACCAGCGGCATGGACTCCAGGATCAGTTCCTCCCGGTCCGCGGGGCTGAGTTTGCATTCGCTGATGGGCAAGGCTTGCATGTAGTTCCGGCGGTAGCTACGTTACTGTCTCGATTCCACGCCGGCCGCGAGTTCCATGCCACGCAGCACGTTTTCAAGCGATGCCGGCTGAATGTTGCCGCAACCCAACGCTCCGTCGTTGAAAAAGGAGAGTGGCTTACCGGTTCTCCACGCTTCCTGAAGGATCGACCCCGTCACGCCCGCCTGGTCCAACATGGTGAACAACAGTCGCGAGGGTTGGAAAATTTCAAAGCGATCCACGGCGCGGCGGATGCTGGCCGGATGCCAGGTTGCGGGCAGCACCAGGTGCACGTCGGCCCTGGCGCCGGCCTGGAGCAGATCGGCCAGTTCACGATCGCGGTCGATGGAGCCGGATCCGAACCCGCTGGTATCCGCAAGAATTAGAGTATTGTCGTCGCCCTTCGAGTTGAGCGCGGCGGCCAGCGCCTCAATCGAACCCAGCGGACGATACGGGATGTTCAGCATCACGGCCGGAGCCTCCAGCGTGCGGCTGGGCTCTGTTTTCTGGCGATCGAGAGAGAAAATCTCGACCGGACGCCCGCGCTTGATGCCGTATTCGAGCGCGAGTTTAACCAGCGCTGTTGTTTTTCCGGACCCGGATGGCCCCATCAGGACCGTCGCCTTGCCGGCGGATTGATCCCAACCAAGCGAGCAGTCCGTAAGCACATGCGATGAGAGAAAACCGGCCAAAGCGGCCAGGGCGCGCTCCCCGATCTCGTCGCCGTCCGCGGAAGTGTGTTCTTCGACTGCCAGGGCAGCTTCGGTGGCAAGATTCGGATCCAGCCCCTGTTGGACCAGCAGCGTGTATATGTGGCTGCTGCACTCAGAACTATTCCCAACCGAACCGTTACCCCATGCACTCCGGGCGAGCATGGTCCGCAAGGCGTAAATTTCCTGTCGCATCAGAGCGAACTCTTGAGCCATGCCAGCGTCTTTGTTCAAAGAAACTTCCGGGACAGGCGCAGTCTCTTCAACCGCCGGGCGCAATGGCGCGGCCGGAGCCGGCTTCACTGTTTCGTGGATGACCCCAAAAGTAATTTCGTATTGCCGCTTCGGATCGGTCGAGTCCTCAATGCGCTTCGAGTAAATAAGGATCGCCTCTTCGCCGAGTTCACGGCGCGCGGTCGCCATGGCTTGTCCGACGCTTCCCGCAACGTAAGTCTTGATTCGTGGCGCCCCATGTGAAACAGCAGCCGGTCCCACACTTTCCTTCACCGCCGTACCGTCCTTGGCCCCCCCGCCTTCCTTCATCAAACCGCTTCCTTTCACCACCGGCCCTTGCTTAACCACCGACCCAATCGAGCCGTGACCAGAGGGAGCGGTCCCCTCCTCCGGCTCCGCCACAGCCGAAGCTGAGTTCGCCCCCGTGCTTTTGGCTTCTGCCGATTTCTTTGAGCGGAATTTTAGATGGAGCCGCATTCTCCCTCCTTACGTTCGAGCAGTATCATCGGATCACTCCCAGGCTGACCACGCGAGTGGCCGGCGGGATGTCGCCGTGCGATACGAAAAAGACGTTCTTGAGCGTGGACTCGGCCAGTTGTTGCAGAAAGTACCGCGCGCCGGAAGAAACTAATACGGCCACCGGAGTCGACGGCGCTCCAACCTTTTCCTGAATCTTGGTGATGAATTCTCGAACCAGGTTCGGCGCCATGGCGAGCTGGCTGGTCAACTCTCCGTGTTGAACCGACGAGTAAACCGCCTCGTCCAACGCGGAATCCAGCACATACGCCCGCAGGTTTTCATCGCGATCCAGGAACGGCTCAACCACCGATCTTCGAATCGCCTGGCGCACGTATTCCGTGATCAGCACGACATTTTTGGTTGTGATCGCGGCTTCGCCTGCAGCCTCGAGAATCGTCGTCGCGTCGCGAATGGAGATGCGTTCTCGCAACAGGTTTTGGAACACCCGATGCGTCACGGCCAGCGACAGCAGTTTAGGTACAACTTCCTCGACCACCTTGGGATGCTCGGCCGCCACCAGGTCCAGCAGTTTCTTCATTTCCTGCAAGCCGAACAGCTCGTGCGCATGCTGCCGCACCACTTCCATCAAGTGCGTGCACATCACGCTCACGTGGTCCACCACGGTATAGCCTGTGGAGCGCGCCTCCAGCGAGCGCGCGGAGGGTGTCCAGATCGCGGGCATGCCGAAGCTCGGCTCCTTCGTCCCGGTTCCTTCGATCCTGGGAATGTCGGACTCGTTGGCGATCGCAAGATCGCAGCCCTGCACCAGTTCGAATCTGGATACCTCGTGACCCTTGATGAGGATCGAATACTCGCGATGGCGCAGCTTCACGTTGTCGGAGAACCGCACCGGTGGCAGCATGAAGCCCAGGCTAAGAACCAGCTGCCTTCGGATCCCGCTGATGCGCTTCAAGACCGGGGAATCGGAACCACCCTGAATCATCCCCACCAGCCCAACGCCGAGTGAAATCGAAATCGGATCCACGCGCAACAGACTCTCCAGGCTTTCCTTGACTTCCGTCGCCGTGGGAGCCGGCTTGGGCGCGTCCGCGATCTTCTGCTTGCGCTTCTCAATGTTCCAGCTCAGCGCGCCGACGGCGCCGCCGACCAGCAGGAATGGGATCTTCGGCAAACCCGGAAACATGGATAGCGCCACCAGCATTCCAGCAGCCAGCATCAGCGGCTTGCCGTTGCCGAACAACTGCCGCTGTACGTCCGCGCCCAGCCGCTCATCCGAACTCGCTCGCGTTACGATCAGACCGCCTGAGATCGAAACCATCAATGCCGGAATCACGGTGACCAGTCCGTCGCCGATCGTCAAAACCGTGTAGGTCTCGAGCGCCTTTGCGAGCGGCATTCCATGCTGCAGCACGCCGATCAAAAACCCACCGATGATATTGATGCTGGTAATCAGGATGCTGGCAATCGCGTCGCGCTGTGTGAAGCGCGTGGCGCCGTCCATTGCGCCGTAAAAATCCGACTCCGCGGTCAACTGCTTTCTGCGCTGTCTGGCTTCGTCTTCATCGATAATTCCGCTGCTCAAGTCGGAATCGATCGACATCTGCTTTCCCGGCAACGAATCCAAAGTGAATCTGGCCGTCACTTCCGAAATGCGCACCGCGCCATGGTTGATGACCACGTACTGAATCGCGATCAAGGTCAGAAAGATAATCGTGCCGATGACAAAACTGCCCCCCACTACAAAGTTGCCGAACGCCTCGATCATGGAGCCGGCGGCGGACGTCCCCGAGTTGCCGTTCATCAGGATCAGGCGGGTGGCGGAAATGTTCAACGATAGCCGCAGCAACGTGAGCAGCAGCAGCGTGGTAGGAAATACGCTGAACTCCACTGGCCGGGTGATGTAAACCGCCACCATCATCACCACCAGCGATGTGGTCATGTCGATGACCAGCAGCATGTCCAGCAGCCAGCCCGGCATGGGCACAATCAGTGCCACCAGGATCATCAGTACGGCAATGGGAACGCCGAGCTCGGCCGGATTCAGGAACTTTAGAATCCCCGACCAACCGGGCGCACTCGCAGCGGGCACACTGCTCTGAAGCTTCTGCATGGACGTATGCGGTGCTCGGAAAGGCAATTTCGCAGCCCAAGCCCGTTGCACGGGAGTCAAATAGAATCAACAACTTCGGTGGTTACGGACGCGACATCGGGCCATAGGAACTCATTAGCTTGAAGACGTGCGCCAAAATTTCGGCCACGGCCCGGTACAAATGCAGCGGGATCTCTTGCCCAACTTCCACCGCCTCGTACAAGCCTCGGGCCAGGGGCGGATTCTCCACAATCGGCACCTGATGCTCGGTCGCGAGCGCGCGGATTCGCAGCGCCAGATGATTTTTTCCCTTCGCCACAACGAGGGGAGCCCCCACTGAGCCCGGCTCGTAACGCAACGCTACCGCGAAGTGCGTAGGATTCACCACCACCGCCGTCGCCGTCTTGACGTCCCTGAGCATTCGCTTGCGGTTGAGTGACCGCAACAAGCGCTTAATCCGGGCCTTCATCTCGATGTTGCCCTCGGTCTCCTTCAGCTCGTCCTTGATTTCCTGCTTGCTCATGCGGAGATTGCGCGTGTACTTCTGCCGTTCGCGAGCGTAGTCGAGAAACCCAAACACGAGAAACACACCAGACGCTTTCCACATCAGGGAATCAATCAGCGAAGCCACCCACACCGCGCCCGCCGCGGCATTAGTTTTCGGAAGGGCCAAGTACGCGTCCAGGTTGCCCAGGAACAGTTGATAAACGGCATAAAGAAAAACGGGAATCAGAACCGTGGCCTGCACAAAGGACATCAGGTTCTCGTGAACCATGTTTTTCATCTTGCTAAACGGGTTCAGACGCGCCGGATCGAAGGCTAGCTTCTTGACGCTGAATCCGAAGCGAGTGATCATGAGCTGGCCTGCGATCACAGCCAGCACCACCGCCACACCAGCCGCTGCCAAAGGCCCAGCGCCCCGCAGCATCGCTTCTCGAGTGAGATCGACGAGCTGGCGGGAATTGAGCTCGCCAGAAGCAGCTCGGCGTAAGAACGCACGCAGCAGTTGCGCGATTCCGACATACCATGACCCAAAAAATGAAGAGAGCAGAGCCGCCGACAAGAGAAACTGAATACCGCCCACCAGGTGGCGCGATGTGAGGAATTGCCCTTCACGCCGGGCCTTTTGGATGCGGCGCGGTGTAGCTTTTTCTGTTCTTTGCCCTTGATCTGCCACGCCTGCCGAATCCTTTTATCCGATCACGGCCTGCTGCACTACATCCAGAATCTTTTGAGCCAGGTCGCCGAAGATGCTCGGGATGATCCTCAATATCCACGCGATCAGCAAGAGCGATGCCAGGATCTTCGCCGGAAACGCGAGAAATACAAGCTGCAGTTGACTGTTCACACGGCTGAGCAGAGCCAGCGCGATGTCGATCAGCACCATCGCTGCCAGTACCGGAAGCGCCAGGCGGACGCCCGTGGACAGCATCAATTGAAACAGGCGCAACACGGGTTCCACCATGCCTGGTCCGATCGTCCAGGCGCCGGCCGGATGGGCTTGCAGACTGACCGCAAAGGCGCGGATCACCGCGCGGTGCAGTCCCATCGAGAAGAACAGCAGACCAGCGGTCAGCGTGCCCAAAGTCTCCAGCACGGTGGTATCGGCATGCGTGGTCGGATCGATAGTCGAGGCGAAGGTGTAGCCCGCCTGAAGCCCCACCAAGTGAAAACAAAACGTAAGACACTCAGTGGCGAGCGAAACCACTAGCCCCAGGCAAATCCCAATCGCAGCTTCCTTGAGGATGCCGAACACCAGCAATCCCAACACAGGCTGCGTTGGATCGGGCAAAGGCCAAAATGAAAAAAGCGAAAGCGTGATGGCCAGGATCAGGATCGCCTTAGCGCTGCGAGTGCTGGGCGCGTCGCCCGGAAACGGCACGAAGTAGAAAGCGCCCGTGACGCGCGCCCCTACCAGACCGAAACCGGCGGCGTAGGATACCAGGCTGGATGCCTCAATTGGCATACCGGTTGAGGTTCGCTATCAAATCGATGGTGTAGGACGCGCTGCGGCTGACCAGCCACGGCAGCAGCACGATGATCGCCGCCAGGTAAACCAGCAGGCGGGGCACGGTGGAGAACGCGGAATCCTGAATGGATGTCAGCACCTGCGCCAGACTCATCAGAATGCCCGCCACAAATCCCACGGCGAGCAGCGGCAGAGCCAGCCAGAATGCGGCCATCAAAGCCTCGCGCAGCACATCCACA
>JBGPSX010000255.1:0-6156 GCA_041490325.1 Bryobacteraceae bacterium
AACTCGTCGTGCAGATAATAGCGGCCCAGCTCGCGCCCCACCGGTGCGCCCGCGATGGTCAGAATGCCTCCGAAATTGGTCTGCACCAGTACGCCGACGCTGTAACCGCCGAGCTTCGCCGGCAGTTTGCGCGATGAAGTCCCGATGCCGCCTTTGAAGCCGAATGCGACCGTCCCAGTGCCCGCGCCGACCGCTCCCTCTTCCACTGGGCCGCTTTTCGCACCTCGAATTGCAGCGAAAACTTCCTCACGGCCAACCGGACGCGAGCGAATATCGTTGAGAAAACCGTCGTTCGTTTCGCCGATCAGCGGATTAATGGACTGAACGTTCTCATTTCCCGGCAGCGCCAGCATGTAATCCACCAGCGCATCGGCGACGCGCCATACGTTGAGAGTGGCGGTAAGCAGAATCGGCGTCTCGATTTCACCCAGTTCGTTCACCTGAGTCGAGCCGGCCAGTTTGCCGAACGCATTTCCGATGAAAACGGCGCCTGCAACTTTCTCGCGAAACATGTTGCGGGAATGTGGCAGTATCGCGGTGACTCCGGTCCGCACATCGTTGCCTCGAACTACGGTCGCATGTCCAACCGCGACGCCAGCTACGTCGGTGATGGCATTCATCGGGCCAGTAGGCAAAACGCCAACCGTTACTCCAATCTCACGCGCTCTCGGACGCGCAGTTTGAGAATGAAGGATCGCTGGAACCGCGATCGCCAGCATCAATGCGGCAAGTTTCAATCGGTTAACGCCAGATATGCGAGCCGCTTGAACTGTTCGGCGGCGGTGACTCCGGTGGAGGGCAGCACCTGAATCAGGAACACGCCGATCATGTGCTCCTTGGGATCGATCCAAAAACTGGTGCCGGCGGCCCCGCCCCAATTAAATTCACCTTGCGATCCCACATTCGGACTCTTGCCCGGTCCCAGATTCACCGCGAACGTCAAACCGAAGCCGTAACCTTCGGTGAGCGAGCCGCGGCCGAGGTTGCCCAGATGATCACTGCGCATCAGCTCCACTGATTTGCGCGCAAGAATACGCGTGCCCTCCAGTTCGCCCTCATTGACCAGCATCATGCAGAAGCGCGCGTAGTCGTCCAGCGTCGAAACCAGGCCCGCGCCGCCCAGCAGCAACGCTGGTTTTTTCTTGTAGCTATCCTGCGGCGCCGCAGTGGATCGCTCCACCAGATCGCTGCCGCGTTTGCGGGTGTACAGCACACCCAGACGGCTCCATTTTTCTTCCGGCACGAAGAAGGCTGTGTCTTTCAGGGCGAGAGGACGGAAAATCCGCTCTTCGAAGAATTGATCCAAAGTTTTTCCAGAGACGACTTCCACCAGCCGTCCCAGCACATCGATCGAATAACCATAGCGCCAGGTCGTGCCGGGCTGATCGTTCAGTGGCGCGGTGGCAAGCCGCTTCACCGCCTCAGCCAGATCGAACGAAACCTGCGGAGCGCCGCCCTGAACGCCCAACTTTGCATAGGCGAACTCGCCGTTTTCATCTTTTGGCCCGGCGTAGTCGAGACCCGTGGTATGCCGGAACAGATCGCGAATCGCGATCGGCCGCTCGGCCGGGACCGTCCACACTGTCCGCTTTCCGGATGCGTCCGTGGACTCCCGCCCCACCGTCATCTTGGCGAACTCCGGCAAATACTTCGACACCGGTTCGTTGAGCGAGAACCGGCCTTCCTCATAAAGGATCATCGCGGCGACGCCAGTGACAGCCTTGGTCATGGAATACATGCGGACGATGGTGTCCGGCTTGATGTCGCCCCAATTCTCACGAAACACCACTTTGCCGTTTCTCGCAATGAGTCCCGAAGCGCCGGCCAGGCGACCCGCTTCGAGGTGGGCGCGCATGATAGGGCCGATACGATTGAGCCGCTCGTGAGAAAGACCGGCCTGTTCGGGAGCGGCAGTGGGTAGAGCGCCGCCGAAGACGAGCGCGATGGAGAGCGTAAGGGCAACCAGAATCCGCATGGGCGCTAACTTATCACAGATCGACGCCTGCAGTTGCCACGGAGCGCTCTGTGGGTTGACCTGAATGTTGGGCAGATGTTTGAAACCGCTTCCTTTGGGCGCGGCTCGGTTAGGGACAACGTGCACAAACGTCCGAACGCCCTTATGTCCGAATAGCCCCTAGCCGTGACCACAGGGAGCGGTTTCCAATAATTTCCCTGTTGCGTCGGTAAGACGGCGGCGAAACTCTGCGTTAACATGAAGAATCGTCTTCGGATGGGCCTTCGCTTTTACAATACCCTCAGCCAGCAGGTCGAACCGTTCACTCCGCTCCAAGAGAATACGGTGCGAATGTATACCTGCGGACCCACGGTATATAACTACGCGCACATCGGCAACCTGCGCACTTTCACATTTGAAGATATTCTGAGGCGCTGGCTGCGCGCCCGCGGCTACCAACTCAATCACGTCATGAACATCACTGACGTGGAAGACAAGATCATTCGCAACGCCGCGGCTGAACAAAAAACGCTGGCGGAGTACACCGAAAAGTACACACAAGCCTTCTACGATGACACGGCCACGCTGCGTCTCGAGCGGCCGGAACACTTCGTCAAGGCCACCGATCACATTAAGGAAATGGTCCGTGCCATTCAAGATCTCGAAGCCCGCGGATTCACTTACAGAAGCGACGGCTCGGTTTACTATCGCATCTCGAAATTTCCCGGGTACGGCAAACTTTCGCACAACGATTTCAGCGGTATTCGCGCGGGCGCCCGCGTGGATGTCGACGAGTACGATAAGTCGGATGCGCGCGACTTCGTGCTCTGGAAAGCGCCCAAAGAGGGCGAGCCGTTCTGGGACAGCGATATCGGGCCAGGCCGCCCCGGATGGCACATCGAGTGCTCCGTGATGGCCATGAAATACCTGGGCGAGACGCTGGATATTCACGCCGGCGGCGTCGATCTGATTTTCCCGCATCACGAAAACGAAATTGCGCAATCTGAGGCGCTCACCGGCAAACCATTCGCTCGATTCTGGCTGCACTCGGAATTTCTGAATGTAGAGTCGCAGAAGATGGCTAAGTCCACTGGAAATTTCTATACCTTGCGCGACCTGCTGGACCTGGGTTATGCGCCCGAAGCGGTCCGCTATCTGCTCGCATCGGTTCCGTACCGCAAGAAGCTGAATTTCACCTTTGACGGGTTGAAGGCCGCCGCCACCGCGATTGATCGTTTAAGAAATTTCAAACTGCGTCTCGAGACGGACACACTCGCCGTGGGCACAAGCGAAAGGATTGTCGAGCGGACTCAGGCTGCCGCGCGCGCCTTCGAAGCCGGTCTCGACGACGACTTGAATACTGCAGAGGCGCTGGCGGCGTTGTTCGAATATGTTCGGGACGTCAACACGGCCATGGATGTTGGCGAATTTCGGGCCGGCGATGTACCGGTTGCGGTCACACTGCTCCACCAGTTCGACGCCATCTTTGACGTTCTGAGCCCGTCGCGAAACGAGGGTGGCGTGAAGGATGCCGAAGTGGAAGCCTTGATCGCGCAGCGCGCCCAGGCCAAGAAAAATCGCGAGTTTGCGCGCTCCGATCAAATCCGCCAGCAATTGCTCGACGCAGGCATCGTTCTCGAGGACACCAAGGAGGGAGTACGCTGGAAAAGGAAGTAGGGCATCCATGAAAATCGAAACTAAAGCGGTCCACGCCGGCGATCGAAAGTTGAACCCGAACGCGCCCGAGGCTTTCGTTCCCGTCACCACGCCTATTTACACGGCGGCCAGTTACATCTACGAGAGCACCGCCAAGCTGGACCGGGTGCTGGGCCGCGAAGAGGAAGGCTTCTGTTACGCCCGCTACGACAATCCGACCAACGCCGCGCTCGAGGAGTTGATGACCACGCTCGAGGGCGGTCACGGCGCGCTGGCATGTTCCTCCGGCATGGCTGCACTGCATGTCGCTCTGCTGGCCGCGCTCACCGATCGCCACAAATCGATTGTGGCGGCCAGCGCGCTCTACGGCGCCACCACCAGCATGCTGTGCAAGGTGCTCGAGCCACTCGGAATTGGAATTCACTTCGTGAACATTTGCGATCTCGAGAAGGTGCAAGAGAAAATCGCCGACGCGAAGCCAGGCTGCGTCCTGATGGAGACCATCTCGAATCCGCTGCTGCGCGTTGGCGCGCTGGACAAAATTGCCGAGCTGACGCGCGCGGCCGGCGCTGCCTTGGTGGTGGACAACACCTTCGCTACGCCCTTGCTGGTGCGGCCGCTCGAACTCGGCGCGCACATGAGCGTGCATAGTGTCACGAAGTTCTTAGCTGGCCACGGCGACGTGCTGGGCGGCGTCATCGTCGCCGATCAGGAACACAGCGAGCGCATGCGCACGCTCTGCCGTACCATCGGACCCGGCATGGGACCGTTCGAAAGTTACTTGACGATGCGCGGAATAAAGACGTTCGCGCTTCGAATGGAGCGCCAGTGTTCGAATGCCTGCCGCATCGCTACCTGGCTTAGCTCGCATCCCGCGATTTCGCGCGTGCACTATCTCGCGGATCCCGCGCATCCCGATGCCGTGGTGATACGCCGTTTGCTGCCCGACGGCTTGTACGGCGCCGTCGTCAGTTTCGAGCTCAAAAATGCGAGCAAGCCAGACGTTTTTCGATTCATGGATCGTTTGAAACTGGTAGTTCGCGCCACTTCTCTGGGCGACGTCCACAGCCTGGTGCTCTATCCTGTGATATCCTCGCATCGTGACGTCGCGCCAAAGCAGCGCGAACGCATGGGAATACACGATGGACTGGTGCGACTGTGCGCCGGCATCGAAGCAGTGGAGGATGTTATCGCTGACCTCGAGCAGGCACTGGCCTGAGCGGCTCGCGGCGGCGAATGCCGTACCGTGAAGTATGTAATTTTAGTGCTGCTGTCGGCCTGCGCACTCGCGGCCGGAACTATTTCGCTCAGTAGCGGAACCATTTCCGTTTCCGGCGGCGACGCCGATAGCAGCGCTGCGCCCGCATTCGTCGCCAATCCCAACGCCTTTAACTTCAAAATCACCGACGGTATCACCTCGCTGAGCGGCCAGCAGCGCAGAAATACCGATCCTGCCGGCGGCGCCAACAAAGATCTCAACGCGGTCGGCGCGTTCGATGGCCGCCAACTGACGATTACCGGCGCCATCACTGCCTTAAGAGTGGCGGACTCGGAAGGCGACCGTGGCGGGCACTCGCAAGCCTTCGCGATCGGCGTATCCACCCGTGGGTGGCGCGATCAGGCGGCCGCTACTTACAATTTGAACCTGATTGGATTTCAACCCAGCCCGGCCAAAGACGGCTTTGCCGGTATCGCATTCGGGTACCGCCAAGGATCGCTTTTCCTCGCCGCGTATGATTACGACAATCAACCCGACCAACTGGTCTTCGATCTTAGCAAAGCAGGCCTTGCATCCGGGCAGTCGCTCACCACTCCGATTACGTTCAGCCTGGTCTTCAGTGGCGACTCGTTTTCGGTGAAGCTCAACAACCAGGCACTGGGGTCGGTGAAGACGTCGCACGATTTGAACAGCGTGCTGCTGGTGGCCATGGGCGCGAGCGTCGATCCCGCCAACGAAACGGGAAGTATGACGTACTCCAGCCTCACGGCCACCACACCCAGTACGCCCGGCTCGCCGGCTGTTCTTTACGCCGTTTCCGGCGACAGTCAAACCACGGTGGCCGGTACCGCCGCGCCGAAGCAACTTGTGGTGGGCGTAGTGGACGCATTACGGAACCCGCTGCCGGGCGTGACCATAAGTTTCGCTGGAACAAATGCCACCGCCAACCCCGCGTCTGCGCAAACCGATAAGAACGGCCGCGCCAGTACAACCGTGGCCGCCGGTCTCCCTGGCGATGCGATTATTTCCGCCGCAACCACGGGGCTGCCGGCCGTAACTTTCAATTTGAAGTCTATCGCCGGGTCAGCGTTGCCGACTATAACCGGAGTTGTGAACGGCGCGAGTTTCCTGCCGGGAATCGTCTCGGGAAGCTGGGCGACGATCACCGGATTGAATCTCGCACTCACCACCAGAACTTCCGGGACCGCTGACTTCAGCGCCGGCTCGCTCAGCACCAAGCTCGACAGTACCGCCGTCACCATCAACGGCAGACCCGCGTTTGTGTATTTCGTAAGCCCGGCGCAGTTGAATGTGATCGTCCCCGACG
>JBGPSX010000256.1:0-6153 GCA_041490325.1 Bryobacteraceae bacterium
GACTCGACACGCGCGCGTTTCAATCGGGCCTTCAGCCGTACGAGCTCGCTTTTTGATGGCCGCTGCGCGACGGTCCCGTCGAACCACGCACGCTCGTGCACTCCGTAACGATGTTCGCGTGGCACGATGGAAGCGCGCGGCGTCGGTGTAAGGTTGTACAACTCCGGGCGATTCTGGCGTCCGATCTGGATCACGTCCTCGAAGCCGGCCGTGGTGACCAGCGCAGTCCGCGCGCCATTGCGCTCGAGCAGAGCATTGGTCGCGACAGTGGAGCCGTGAATCACTTCGGCCTTGCGGGAACCCGCCGCCTGCGCGAGTCCGGCCAGAATCACGCTGGCCGGCGATTTGGGATTGGAGCGCAGCTTGAATGTCTCGAGCGCGCCGTTGTCATGGTAGACGATGAAGTCGGTGAACGTGCCCCCAGCGTCGATTCCTATTCGCATGGCTTTGTGGCGCACGCACTCCTGCGTGCCGCGTTCACACTCGTGTGAACGCCTCCGTGGGAAAGAACAGCCATGCGTCGACACGAGTGTCGACGCGGCACGCAGGAGTGCGTGCGCCACGGCCTAAGCATTGGGAAGCATTTTGGAATTCCACTCTTGATACTTGCTTCGCATGCTTTCAAAAACGTCTGCATGGCTGTTCTTGAGATTAGCCTTCTCGCCAGGATCGATCGAGAGATCGAAGAGATGCTCGATGTTGTTCTCTTTCAAGTATTTCCATTTCCCCATGCGCGCCGCGTCCTGGATTCGGATTCGCCAGAACAGCGTGCGATCGAAAGCTGGCCGTGAGCCGTTTAGAACAGGCATCAAGTCCTCACCGTCGAGCGGATAATTTGGATCGGCTTTGGTTCCGGTGACGCCCAAGATCGTCGCCGTCCAGTCCAATGTCGTCGCCGCTTGATTGGTGACTCTGGCCGGAACCATGCCGGGCCATCGCACGATAGCAGGAACGCGCAGCCCGCCTTCCCACAGATTCATTTTTTGAAAAGAGAAAGGCCAGTTGTACGAGTAGCGCTCTCCACCGTTATCGCTGGTGAAGATCACTAGCGTGTTGCGCTCCAATTTCGCGGCACTCAAAGCCTTCAGCACTTCGCCGATCCCCGCGTCCATGCTTCTTACCATTTCGCCATACGTGGCGCGCGATCCGCCGGCGTCGGGGATTCCCTTGTGATCGATCCGGTGATCGTGATTCATCCCTGCATCGCGCGGCCCTTCCCACGGCCAGTGCGGAGCGTTGTAGTGCAGGCTCAAATAAAACGGCCGGGTTCGCTTTCGGGAGATGAAGCGAACCGCGCGCTCCGTAAAGAGCTGCGTCAGATAGCCTTCTTCCATTGCAGGCGTGAGGTTTTCGTACAAATCGTATCGATCGGCAACATTCTTGTGAGTGAAGTAGTCGGCGGCGCTGCCGTTCAGTCCGAAGAATTCATCAAAGCCGTGGCGGTTCGGCCCGAACTCCGCCAGATTGCCGAGATGCCACTTACCGATCAACGCCGTCTCATACCCGTTCTGCTTCAGCAGTGACGCGATGGTGGGATGCTCGGCCGGGATGCCGATCTGCAAGTTGCTGTCGGGCAGTGGCTCTTGAAGTCCCACCTGCAGACGATGCGGATAGCGGCCGGTAATGAAAGCGCAGCGTGTGGGCGTACAGACTGGCGCGGCGGCATAGGCATCCGTGAATCGCAAGCCCGTGCTCGCCATCTTGTCCAGGACTGGCGTGCGGTAATCAGGACGGCCGTAACAACTCAGGTCTCCATATCCCATGTCGTCGGCAAGAATAAAGATGACGTTGGGGCGCTCCGGGATCGCCGCCTGTAGCGAATTTCTCACAGCGCCGGTCGCGGTGACGGCCGCTTGGATGAAGGTGCGTCGATTCACTTTCCGGGATTTCCGCCAGTAGTTAGCTTGGCATAGACTTCGACCCACTGTCCGCGCTGGGTCCATCGCTCGGCCGGAACCAGACCGAAGTGCTCTGCGACTTCGGCTGAATTCATCTGGCGCTCGTATTCATAGAAGTGGCCGAGAAATCGCTCTACGAACGGCGCTTGCAACACTCCCCAGCTCGGTTCCCACGTTCGCGAGTACAGCACCAACACGTCAACGCCCGCGGGATCGATCGCCCTCAGTGTTGAAACGCGCAGGTCGGAGGTCTCGGAAGCGGTCAACTTCCGGTCCACGTATCCGAATGCTGGATTCCGTAGCGCCGCAGTGAGCGGCCAAGCTGTATAAATAGTCTTGTCCGGATAGGCGCGCTCCAGAAATTGGGCCGCGCTGCGGTGCAGTTGGACAAAATCGACCATCGCGAGATTATTCTCAAACGGGAACGGAAAGGGCGGATTGAAGAACAGCCCGATCACCAATCCGGCCGCGACAGCAGCGATGCTGACGTTGCGCCAGAGTGGGCGAAACGTGGTCCACGCCGCTCCCATAGCAATGTAGACCAGGGGAATCACGGGCAACAAATAACGTTCCAGCTCGGCGCCGCCCAGCACGCTCACCATGAACACATGCCCGGCGATGAATAGCCATACGGTTTTCCAGGCGCGATTGTGATAGATCGTCGATTTGCGCCACGCCAGGAAGATCGCGATGGATCCCAACCATCGGAAATCGGCAATGCAGAGATAGTAGATCCGGCGGACCAAGCAGAGCGTTGCGCGCACTGGGTGTAATGCATAGCCCAGATTGTAATGCGTGAAACCAGCGTCGCCGAAGACGTGCCCGGTGCTTCGCCACAGGACGAAGAACCAGCCGGCCAGAACGACAAAAGGCGCTGCGTAATAAACGGCATATTTCGCGCGATCGCGTTCGAGCAGCAGCGTCGCTCCCAGAACCAACGGCACTAGCGCGCCGGTTTCTTTCGCCAGCACCAGTGCGATACAGGCGAGCGCCGCGGACTTGTGCCGATTCTCGAGGAAGAGCAGAAGCGCGAGCACCGTGAAGAGCATCGCCGGCATATCGAGCTGAGCCAGCATCGATTGCATGTAGAAAAGTGGATCGACCAGCAGGAGCAAGAGTGGCGCAAAGGCCGTCGCGCCCGTGAGGCTGCGGCAGAGCAGAATCGCGAGCAAAAAACTGATGAGGACACCCAGACTCGCCAGCAGCAGCATGGCCGACCGCGTGGCTGGAATCGAGTAGCCGAATATCTTCCACACGCCCGCCAGATACGCCATCACGCCCGGAGCGTGCGCGTTCGGAACGGTGGAATGCGGCACCCAGGCGGCATCGTGATAGATATCGAGCGCCGCGGGCACGAACTGTCCGAGTTCGTCCCAAAAGTAAGGCAGTGTGAGGTGCGGAGCGTGGATAAGGAACAGTATGAGAGCGATGCCAAGAAATAAAAACAGGTACGCGCGAGGATTCGCGGCACGCCGCAGCGTCACTGGATTGCGCTGACTTGGTTGTGAGGCTCCAACTTAATCTCGCCGAAGGTGGCCTCGTATTGCGAGATGTTCTGTGTCAGGACGTTTAACAGCGCTTTGGCTTGTTGCGGGCTCAGGTAGACGCCCTGGAAATTATGGATCATCACGCTGTCCGGCGAGGACTGGTTCACGGTCCCGAACATCAAGAAGAAATCCCACAGGTTTACCCGGATCTGCACGCTATTGGCATAGTTTTCCCGGTAGTCGGCCGTGTTGACCAACTGAAATTTCGGTGGAGCTTGAGGCGTCGTCATGACACAACTATAGTGCCATACCGGCCAGGAGCAGTCCCTTAGCGAATATCGGAAAACGGTAAGGGACGCAGGATCGAATTACTGATATTCGAGACGATCTCGCCGTCCGAATTGCCCGGCTGCACCCGCAGCTTCTGCCACTCCGGGTCGGCGCCGAAGGCCTGCCAGAGTTTGTCTCGCGACGCCAGGTTTTCGTAGGACAGCATGTAAGTAAGGCTGGGCATCCGTGAGCCGATGATGGTTTCGCCGAAGAAAACAGGCTGCATGCCCAAGCGTTTGAAGATGCCCATCTCCGCGTCGTTAAACATCTTGATCTTGCGCGCGAGTGTTGAACCGTTATTCGATTCGTACGTGCGCAATTCGAAGATCCGCGCTGGACGCTGTGCATCGGTAGGAGGGGCGTCAACGCCTGGCATGCTTTCGAAGCAGCGGAGCAGCGAGCTTTCCAGGCGCTCATAACCGCGGCCCGGCAGCGCATTGTAGGCGTTGCGGGCTTGAATGTAGTCCTTGTCCTCGGCCTCTTTGGCGCGCGACGTTTCCATAGCGGCCAAGCTCGGGAATGTGGCCATGGCGAGGATGAATGGACTCGCTTCGCCGATCACGCCGGCGAAGAATCCCAGCGGCGAGATGCCAGCGCGCTTCAGCGCGGGAACGGCTCCGTTACGCAGGAAGTCGCTGGTACGCTGCATCTGATTCTCGGGCGTGTTGCGCATGTGCATGTAGCGCAACTCGATGACGCTCCGTGTTGCGGGCGCAGCGGCGAGAGGCGCGGCCAAGGCCGGCGCTGTGAATAGAAAACTTCGACGATCCATTAAGACCGACTGTACAACACGGCTGCGATTCGCGGCTGAACCGTGCTTCACACGGTCTTGAGCGTGTAGCTGGTGCTGCGTCCGCCTTCGGGTCCGCGAACGAGTATGCCGTGGCCAAGCAAATACTGAATGTCGCGCAGAGCCGTGTCGGGAGAGCATTTGACCAGCTTCGCCCATTTCGCGTTGGTTAGCTTGCCTTCGAATCCGTCGAGAAGACGATTCACTACCAGACGCTGGCGGTCATTCAGCGAGATGCTCGCGATCGATTCCCAAAACCGCGCCTTTTGGAGCACGGAGGCGAGTGCGGTCCGCGCGCCTTCGATGGCGCGCCCCAGACAATTCAGGAACCAGTCCATCCACGGAGTGATATCCATCGTGCCGCGCTGCGTTCGTTCCAGGATCCCGTAATATCCCTTCGACTCCTGCCGGATCTGTGCCGACATGCTGTAGAAGCGTTGCGAACTCTGCTCGGAACGGGCCAGCTGCATGTCGGCGATGGCGCGCGCGATGCGGCCGTTTCCATCGTCAAAGGGATGGACCGTCACAAACCAAAGATGGGCGAGGCCGGCTTTCAGCACCGGGTCCAAGCGGCTGTTGGCGTTAAACCACTTCAGAAAAACAGACATCTCCTGGTCGAGCCGTCCGGCCGCCGGAGCCTCGAAATGCACGCGCTCATGTCCAATTGCACCCGAAACCACTTGCATCGGACCAGTGCTGTCTGGCCGCCATGTACCGACATTGATTTTTGTCAGGCCGCTACGCCCGGTTGGAAAAAGCGAGCCGTGCCAGGCGAACAGCCGCTCGCGCGTCAGGGGCTGCCGGTAGTTGCGCGTGGCATCCAACATCATTTCCACGATGCCTTCGACATTCCTGTCGGCGCGCTTGAGGGCTCCGATATCGATGCCCAGGCGCCGCGCGATTGAGGAGCGAACTTGTTCCGCATCCAGCCGCTCGCCCTCGATTTCGGTGGTCTTGAGAACATCGTCGGTGAGCGTTTTGAGAATAGCTTCCTGTCTGAGATTGAACCCGAGGCCCTCCATGTGGCCGATCAGCCGCCCTTGTTGGTGACGGATCGCAGCCAGCCGTTCGGCAACCTTCGCGCCATCCAAGCGGAACCTCGGCCAATCCGGGAGTTGGTGTACATACGTACGCATTCGCCGCACCTTCTGCGGTGATTATAGCATTCAATCACCGCAAGACGCAAGTTAATCGCCGCAGAAAATGCGGTGAATAAACATCCTAATCACCGCATGAGAAGGATGCCAGCTACAGCAGTGCCCGCGTCTCGCTCAACATTTTCCGGACTCTCTCCGCGCTCTTGGCTCGGCTGGGTCCCAGTTGCTCGTAGACGGCCAGCGCTCGTTCGAGCGTCGAAACCGCCTCGCGATTCTTGCTTTGTCCGCGAAGTGCCCGGCCCAGTTCGAGCAGCGATTCCGCTCTTCTTCCGTCCGCTTCCGGCAGATGAGCCGCGTCAACAACGGCCAGCGATTCTCGCGCATACTGTTCGCCTTGCGCGAAGCGTCCGGCCAGATCGAGGACGTGCGCGACCGTGGTCAACGGACTCCACAGATTGAACGATCCCGCCGGATAGCCCTTGCGAAGCGCCGGCATGGCTTCGAGTACTTGCGCGGCGGCCTCTTGCGTCTGACCGGTCTCGGCCTGGTAA
>JBGPSX010000257.1:0-6139 GCA_041490325.1 Bryobacteraceae bacterium
AAAAAGCCGCGCAGGCAGGCCGGCGCCGGTCCGGTCTTTCGTGCCTTCACCGTCGCGTGCGCTTCCGCGTTTCTGATCAATCTGATGCTGCGGATCATCGGCGCCCTGGATGCCGAATCGCGCTGGGCGGTTGGTCTGTCTCTGGCTCTCGTGCTGGTGGCGGGACTGATGCCGGCGTTGCTGTTCCATTTGGTGTACGCAGAAGAAGAACAGGGCTTGCGTCGACGGAACGCCTGGCAATGGTTACTGCGGACGTTTTACACATTGAGCATCGTGGCCGCGCTGGCACAAGGATTGAATGACTCGGAATTGGCCGCTACGCCGCTGGGAGATCAGTTGGACAATGCGCCCGCGCTGTTTCTCGGATCGGCTGGCGCGCTCGGATTGCTCCTGCAGATGTTTTCGCGGCGCCAGTTGAACCTAGTGGAGCGCCGCCATCGTTTGTGGATGCGCGTGCTGCTTGTTCTGACGCTGCT
Source organism: Bryobacteraceae bacterium (assembly GCA_041490325.1). Taxonomy (GTDB): domain Bacteria; phylum Acidobacteriota; class Terriglobia; order Bryobacterales; family Bryobacteraceae; genus Palsa-89. The sequence goes on from JBGPSX010000257.1 coordinate 477, forward strand.
GTGCGCGCTGGCGAATCTCGCCCAACCCGGTCCCTTCGTCAGCCTGCTACCCGACTACGTCGTGTTGGCTTTCTTCTGTGTGACGCTCTACTACAAAGAACGTCTGATGTTCTTCGACCTGTTGATCAAACGCGGCGCTTTTTTCGCGGCGGTCCTGATCGGGCTGACTCTCGCGTTTCTGCTCGGACCCGCCATCTCCGAACGCCTGCCAGTGGATTGGAGCCGTCCCTGGATCAGCGGCCTGCTGCTGACACCGCTCGTGCTGGCAGGCCCGTGGATCTATAGCCGCCTCGCCGAAGCGATCGATCGACGCTGGCTGCGGCGGCGCTATCCTCCCGCCGAGGCCGAGCGCCAATTCGTACGTGATGTTCAGGGAACGTTAACCGAGCAGGATCTTCGAGCCCGCGCATCGGAAAGCTTGAGCAACATCTTTCAAGCACCGGCGCATATCCTCTTTGGCCCGGTTATCGAGCAAACCATTATTACGGACGACGGACTCGTCGCCGGCCTCGAGCATGACGGCACATCGCTCGGCCGGATCGTTCTCAAGCCGAGACCGGATTGCATCCCATTTCTGAGCGACGACGTACGTTTGCTTCAGTCGGTGGCGCGAACGCTCAGTGTCGTATTGGAGAACGTCCGCTTTCGCGAGCAACGCCAGCAGCAGCAGGAACGTGAGCAACAACTTCGATGGCTCGCCAGCCGTGCCGAGCTAAAGGCTCTGCGAGCGCAAATCGATCCTCATTTTCTGTTCAACGCTCTGAACGCGATCGCAGGCTTGATCCAGGATCAACCCGCGCAGGCCGATGAGACCATCGAACACCTGGCGCACGTGTTCCGGTACACGTTGCGGAGGTCGGAAAACGAATGGGTTCGGTTGAAAGAGGAAGTGCACTTCGTCAGTGCCTATTTACGCGTGGAGCAGGCCCGCTTCGGGGATCGCCTGCGCGTTGAACTGGACGTGTCCCCCGCCGCCGGTGACATTTCTGTGCCCGCGATGAGCGTCCAGCCGCTGATTGAGAACGCCATCAAGCACGGCATTTCAGTTAGCGAAGGGCGTGGACAAGTGATATTGCGCGCCGCGATAGTTGCAGACCTTCTCTGCATCGAAGTGCTCGACAACGGCCCCGGCTTCCCTCGCGGCTTCTCGCTGGCCGAGCCGTTGGACGGTCATACGTCTTCCGGCCACGGGTTGCGCAATATCATTGAAAGGTTGAAAGGCTATTACGGCAGCGCCGCCCAACTGGATTGGGAAAACACCGAGAACGGTGCGCGAGTCATTCTGAAGATGCCCAAACACGCCACGCCGGATTCGCCCGGAAAAGTGGAATGATTCGCGCCCTCATTGTCGACGATGAAGCGCCCGCCCGCGCGCGGCTCCGTCAAATGCTCGGCACTCACACCGATGTTGAAGTGGTGGGCGAGGCCGAATCCGGAGTCCAGGCAATGGAGATGTCCTGCCTCCTCAAGCCCGATTTGATACTGCTCGACATTCAGATGCCCGGTTCAAGCGGCATGGACGTGGCCGCGAGCCTGGCCGAACCAAGGCCGCACGTCGTCTTTTGCACCGCCTTCGACAAACACGCCGTGGACGCCTTCGAACTGCACGCGGTGGATTATCTGTTGAAGCCAATTAGTCGAGCCCGGCTCGGCCAGGCCCTGGATCGCGTGCGATCGTTTTCCGGGGGCAAACCGGAATCGTCGCTCGATCAAGCCGTCCGCAGCCGGCCGAGCAGCCAGGCACGCTTTCTGGTCCGGAATGCCTCACACTATCTTGTGGTCAGTGAGAATCGCGTGCTGTATTTTGTCTCCGAAGGCGGACTCACCCGGCTGGTCAGCGACGGCGCTCAGTATTGGATGGACCCGACGCTCAATGAACTGGAGCAACGCCTGGACGCATCCCGCTTCTTCCGCGTTTCGCGTGCCGCACTGATTAACTTGAACTCCGTCGCCGAAATCTTCCCGATGCCAGGCGGGTCCGGCGAAGTACTGCTGAAAAACGGCCATCGTCTGGAAGTGAGCCGCCGCCGTTTCCGCGACTTGCTCGAATCGCTGGAGGGCGGAAAGTAGCGCGGCTGTTAGTGGAAATACCTTGACCAGTCACGCCAAAAACTTCGGTAGATGAAACCAGTTCGAAGGAAGAATTTTGCCGTTGCCCTTCCTCGGTACAAAGTCTATAATTCTCGCTGAAAAAGAGGCTTGTAGCGTTTAACATGTCGACAGCGAAGCATCGTGACTTAGGCAACGATCGAGATCTAGGCATGACCCGCGAGATCTCGCGCCGGGATTTTCTGGATGGAACCGCATTGGCCATCGGCGCGGCCTTGCCCTTGATGGCGCAGGAGAAACGGGTTCCTCCGCCGCCCGGCCCCGGCATGGATACTTCCGCCCAGCCACCGCTTCTCGCGCGAGGAATAACTGAGCAGAACCCTCAATACTACCCGCCCGCGCTGACCGGCATGCGTGGAAGCCATCCCGGCTCGTTCGAAGTGGCGCATCAACTTCGCAATCGTCCCCAATGGGACCTCTCGGGAGCCATTCGCGACCGCGAGATTTACGACTTGGTAGTCGTCGGCGGCGGCATCAGCGGACTTGCCGCGGCATATTTCTTCATCAAGAACGCCGGCCGCAACGTCCGCGTGCTGGTCCTCGACAACCACGACGACTTCGGCGGGCATGCCAAGCGAAACGAGTTCGAATACAACGGACACCTGCTCGTGCTCAATGGAGGCACCGTCAATATCGAAGCTCCGGAAAACTACAACGCCCCTTCACGGCAATTGCTTCGTGATGTCGGAATCGATCTCGACCGCTATATCGCCGCGAACGCCCAAAACCGCAGGCTGTACGGATCGCTCGGTCTGGGCTTAGGCCACTTCTTCGACAAAGAAACCTGGGGTGGCGAGGACCGGTTGGTCAAAGGCGGCGCCAGTGACGCGGGTGGCGCCTACACCGCCGAGTTTCTTGCAAAGACTCCGCTCTCCGCGCAAGCTCAGAAAGATACTCTGAGAATCTTCGATGCGGCACAGCCCGACTATATGCCCGGGCTTTCTTCGGCCGAAAAGAAACTGCGGCTCGCCAAGATCAGCTATGAAGACTTTCTGCTCAACCACGCCAAAATCGACAGGCAGGTGTTGTGGTTCGTGCAGGGACTCGCGAAATCGTTTTTTCAGGTTGGCGCCGATGCCATTCCCGCACTCTTCAGTTGGCAAATGGGACAGCCCGGTTTCGCGGGCATGCAGCTCGATCCCACACCCGACGGAACTTTGTCCGACCTCCCGGGCGGCCAGCACGGAAGGCAAAAGGAATCGCGGATCTTCATTCACTTTCCGGATGGCAATGCCACCATCGCACGATTGCTGGTGCGCTGGCTGATTCCTGAAGCCGTTCCCGGAACAACAATGGAATCGGTGGCTACTGCGCGCGTCAATTACGCCTCGCTCGACCGGCCCGGCCAGCCCGCGCGCATCAAGCTCAACAGTACGGTGGTCAATGTCCATCAGGATGGCGATCCAGATGTTGCCAAGCAAGTAACCGTCAGTTACGTCCGCGAAGGAAAAACCTATCAGGTCCGCGCCCGCTCCTGCGTGATGGCCTGTTGGAACACATTCATCCCCTATCTGGCGCCGCAGCTTCCTCTGAAACAGAAGGAAGCGCTCAGTTACGGCGTCAAGCGGCCGCTTGTAATCACCAATGTTGCGATTCGAAATTGGACTTCCTTCCAGAAGCTCGGCGTTCGATACGTCAGCACGCCCACCATGTTCTTTCGCGAAGTTGTCTTAGCGCAGGCGGCGAGCCTGGGTGACTTGAAGGCTCCGCAGAATCCGGAAGAGCCGATCGTGCTAATCATGGAACATGTGCCCTGCGAGCCAGGAAAACCGATGAAGGAGCAGCACATCATTGGGCGCATGAAGCTGCTGCAAACTTCCTACGAGACCTTCGAGCACAAAGTTCGGGACCAGTTGGGCCGAGTATTGGGACCGGGTGGCTTCGACCCCGCGCGTGATATTGTGGCCATCACAGTGAATCGCTGGTCGCATGGCTACGCCTATTCCTACAACAGCCTGTATGATCCGATGGATTGGACTTATACGTCCACCGACACGCGCCCTTGCGTGATCGCGCGCCAACCGTTCGGCCGGATCACTATCGCCAACTCGGACGCCGCGGCGAGTTCCCACACCGACGCTGCCATTCTGATGGCGTACGAAGCGGTTTCGCACATTCAGAAGCGGTCGGCCGGATGATGCATCGCGTACGGCTGTCTCAGAATCCGCGCGCCACCGCCACAGCCGCTAACCGAGCCGTGACCAAAGGGAGCGGTGCTTGAGCCCAAGCTTCCACCAATGCCTCGCCGTGTCCGTTATCGCGGGCCTTCTCCCCGCCGCCGCCCAAACCACGACGAACCCGCTGGCCAGCAATCCCTCGAATATCGAGCGAGGACGTCATCACTTCGTGAACAACTGCGGCATTTGTCACGGATTCAATGCGCAGGGTGGCGACAAGGGTCCCAGCCTCAACACCGGTCAGTTTCGCCACGGCATCAGCGATTCGGATCTTTTCCGCTCCATCACGCAAGGTATTTCTGGAACCGCAATGCCCGCAAACAATCTTCCCGCCGAAGAAGTTTGGGCGATGATCATCTTCCTACGCTCCACCGTTGTCGCCGCGCGGGCGCCCGCGACGGGCAATCGCGATGCCGGCGAAAAGATTTTCTGGACGACGCACAAGTGCGCGAACTGCCACATGGCAAAAGGCAAGGGAGGCGTGCTGGGACCAGACTTGTCCCGGATCGGCGCCGCAAAAACAATTTCCTACCTGACAGAGAAGCTCCGCGATCCAAACAAAGAATTAACCAAGGGGCTGCATGAACCGAATGGCGACTACGTGGTGCCGATCTCGAACGCCACCGTCACCGTGGTCACCGCGAGCGGTCAGCGAATCACGGGCGTCCCGAAGAATGAAGACACCTTCTCCATCCAAATGCTGGGAACGGACAATGAGATTCACGTGTTCTCGAAAAAGGATCTGAAAGAAGTGATTCACGAGATGAAGTCGTTGATGCCGGCCTACGATCAAGCCAAGCTGAGCGACGGCGAACTCACCGACTTGCTGGCATACCTCGCTGCGCTGCACTAAGGAGACTCGTCGATGCTCAAGCGTCAACTTCTGAAACTCGTCCTCCTTTTCATCGCGATCTCGAGCCTAGCAGCGTGGGCGCAGAATGTTCCGCGAGGTGCGGCGGACTGGACCACGTATTCAGGCAATTCCGCCGGCTGGCGCCATAGCCCGCTCGATCAGATCAATGCATCGAATGTTCGAAGCCTGGTTCCACGCTGGGTCTTCCAATCCGGCGATCTCGGAAAATTCGAAACTACTCCGCTGGTGGTCAACCGAATCCTGTACGGTACCGCCCAGAACAATCGCAGCTTTGCTTTGGATCCGCTGACGGGAAAAGCAATCTGGCGCGCCACGCGGAATTTGCCGCGAGATGTTCGTGCCTGCTGCGGAAACGTGAATCGCGGATTTGCAATTCAAGGCCACCGGCTGTTCATGGCGACCCTGGACGCGCACGTCGTGGCGATGGATTCGAGAACCGGGAATATTTTGTGGGATACCAAGGCCGTTGACTACACCGAAGGTTACAGCTTTACCGTCGCGCC